>NZ_JAAKVU010000007.1:0-228670 GCF_049175815.1 Aeromonas sp. 600276
AAGGAAGTGCGCACTAAAGTAGCGTAAACAAGACACCGGTTTGAGGCCGGTGTCAGGTGATAACTAGATCTGTACACCCTAGGCTCAACTCGGCTGGCACTAAATACTGAGACCAGTTGCTCCATGTCTGTTTGAGAAACATCATTTAATGTTTGGTTTGTATTGAAACCATCCTCAATTGTCGATCTGATAACTTTGTTTTTAGTAATTAGACTTTCAATTTTATTGGTTAAGTGCGATTCTGCATTACTATCTAATATTCCCTCAGCCATTAAATTATTTATAAGTTGTTCATAGTCTCCCTTTTTTGCCAGAGCAATATTATTCTCTGAAGCTAGAGATGTTAATATTTTATATTCTTTAGAACTGGTAATGTGCTTTTTACTTTTATCAGATATCTTCAACGACTTAACCGCTTTGGTATATTCCTTTGGTGTGAGCTTTGCCCCAATGAGAACGCTCCAGGTATTTGATAGGTTTTCAACGTCTTCCCATATTTCGGGTGGAAGATGAACTCTGCTCATAGAGAGCCGTAGCGGTGTAGTCACAGCGTTATTGCTGAGTTTCACACTTTCAGGTTCGCCAAACTTTCTTTTCTTTAGTGTATTGTCGTTGTCTTCAGCCAATACAGTGTTCGCATTCAGTCCAACAAGACCAATAAGGCCATATTCCACGTATTTTTTCATTGTATCCTCTAGCTTACCGCTGGTTTGTAGTCGCAGACTTAGTTAATAAGTATTTATTCAGCACGTATGGAATATAGTGCTGGTAGCGTTTTTTAAGGCTTATAATAATTTCAGGATCTTTATGGAGCATTACACAAGCCTCGCATTGGTGGCTTACGTTTTTTGTTTTATTGTTTCCCTCCCCGAGTAGACTATCTATTATTTTTATTGGGCCATCGACTTTAATCCATAATTTTAAGAAATCATTTTTTTGGTGTTCTACATATCCACTTAAGTCATGGATTTCACCCACTTTCATTTCATTGATGTGTTCCAAAGTAAGGCCACAGCATGCTGATATTTTTTTCTTGGGTGTTATGACAATGTTTTCGAATACTTGGTCACAGCCTTTATCAATAGCATCTCTGTCTATATATCCTCTCGCTGTACTATCCTCAAAAAATGTCATCCACGCATTAGACTGCAACTTAAATTTAGTATCGTCTGCTTGTAGTTTTTTTATTAAATCATTCTTCTGCATGCTTTCTAAGCAACTTGATGATTCGGTATCTTTCTCGACTGTAACCAGTGTGAAAATATTATTTTCAGTTAATGCCTCTACTGCATTAAGTACTGTTTTTTCCGAAACCCAACGTTGATGATCGAGGCCAGTACTGATATTTATTTCACTGATTCCAGAGTCATGCAGCTTCCGTGCATAACGGACTGCCATGTCAACGTTCTTCGCCCAGTATGCATTTGTAACGCAGCGAGTCTGTCGTCCATAACTTGTACAATGCTTAATGGCGGTAAAAAGATCCTCTTTGAGCATGAAGCACTCACCTCCGGTGAATACAACAATTTCAATGTCAGGATACATTTCTATTGCAGAGTCAATGGCTCCCAGTATCTCTTTAAGACTAAGTCGATGTGTGATCTTGGGGGTACACTCAAAACAGCACTCAGCACAAGCGGCTGTGCACTGGTAAGTTGTTATTATTGTTAGTGTTTTAGGGGATATTACGATTAGGTCTTCGATAGCCACACTCATATGATAACGCTTCCCACATGCCAATAGAATTCATTATCATTTGTATCTGCATGGATAATGACAGTGCCCATTTGGGGCTTGATTTTCATGCTGGATGTTTTCGAATGAGACTAATATGTCAGAACCTTATTAGAACTGGCATTACGAAGACTGTATCAGCTGCGCGTTCCTAGGCTGTGTTCTTAACGTGTTCATATTTCAGATGCAGAGCAATTTCAAGCCATGAACTGGGCCTCTAAAGAGGCCTGATTTACGTGGTCTTGAAGTGAATAAATGCTGTGTTTTTGGAGGGATAGGGCTCTACAAAGTGGTGAGACTGCTTTTCAACCACTTTAGGAACTCAGCCTAGAGCCCGTTGCGGCGGTGCAGCAGTATGGAGCCGACGTGCGGGCCCCTCAGCACTTGCTCCGGCAGTGCGGCATCAATGGCCGTCACCCGATGCCAAGCGCCATCAGGGATAGCGGCTGATTTCAATCAGGTTCTGATCCGGATCCAGGCAGTAGACCGACTCGATGGGGCCGCAGGCCCCGCTCTTGGTTGCCGGCCCCTCTACTATCTCCACCCCGTGGCAATGGAGCTGGGCGATGACCTGTTCCAGCGGCCAGCGGGTGATGAGGCAGAGATCCCCCGAGCCCACCTGCGCCCGGTTGCGCGGCTCCTGCCCCAGCAGTTGCAGATTGATCTTCTGGTTGCCAAAGCGCAGGGCCCGGCGCCCCGCCCCAAAGGTGATGGCTTCCATGTTGAGCACCGAGCTGTAAAACGCGACGGCCCGCTCGATATCACTGACCGTCAATACCAGATGGTCGATATGGCTGATCATGTCCCCTCCTGGCTGATGTGTGTCGATAGTGCTGGCCCGACAGACTGGCATGTGGGCCCCCTCATCATACCCAATTGCACACCCAGCATCTGTGCCGAATGGCGCAAAGATGGCCGAGCAAAGCCGCTAGCTGAGTGAAGGCGGCGTTGGCCTGCATCACTGCGTCTGATAAGCCTCTTGCAGGCCATAACTAACGTAATTGTTTGATGATTAACACATTATTGTACCAACACAGCTGAAATAAGGTGTCGATTGGATTAAGATGCGCGCCATATCAGGTAACTCGGATGGGGCCATCCCGATCATGTCGGGGGGCGAGACGACCGAGAAACAGGGCTGAGGAGCCAGTTTTGCACGGGACATGGACAGAAGAGGAATTAAGGGCGACTGTCGGCGCCTACCTGGCGATGCGCACCATGGAGCAAAATGGCATCCCCTTCGTCAAAAAGCGCTATTACACCGAACTTGCTAACCAGTTTGGCCGCACCGAGAAGGCATTCGAGTATCGAATGCAGAACATCTCCTATATCTGCGCCCTGCTAGGGCGGACCTGGGTATCAGGTCTCAAGCCAGCTAAAAACGTGGGCCCTCACAATGCCCCCATCATAGAGCGCCTGCTCTGTGAACTCGATGGCCAACCTTATACCGGCAAGGCTGCCTTTGAGCATCAAGTGAGCCGCTACAAGATCAAGCCAGTACTCCCCACGCCCACAGGCATCCAAGAACTACAGCAGCGTTATGGAGCCAACCCTGGCTATGGGCGGGATCCAAAGGTGAAGGCTTGGGTATTGATGACGGCGGCGGGCCACTGCGAAAGCTGCGCACAGCCGGCCCCTTTTCATGCCACCACGGGAGACGCCTTCTTAGAGGTGCATCATCTGCGCACACTCGCCGAAGGGGGTTCGGATACCATCAGCAACACGGTGGCGCTCTGCCCTAATTGCCACCGTGAGCTGCACTATGGCGTCAACCAGGCACAAAAGCGTGAAGCTCTTTACCAGGCGCTGCCCAGGCTGGTACGAGAATAACGCGCCTGCTGCGCTCATAAAAAAACGGCTCGCCAATGGCGAGCCGTTTTGGCCGGGATCAGCAGGGGATCCGCTCGATGCGGCCATCGCTCAGTTTGAAGAAGGCATCTTGCGGCAGCTCCTGCAGCCAGGTGGTGGTGTAGTCCAGATCCGCATAGGCGCCGCGCAGCATGGCGCCGAACAGGCCGTGGGAGACCACGATGGCGCGCTCGGCGATCTGCTCATCCTGCAGCCAGTTCAGGGCCCGGCCTTGAATGCTCTGAAAACTCTCCCCCTCGGGGGCTTGCAGATACCAGTCTGGCTGCTCCAGATCGAGTTCGGGGTGGGCCGCCAGCAGCTCGGGCACCCGGCGACTCTCCCACTCTCCCATCCCCAACTCCATCAGCCGCTCGTCCCAGACGATACGCGCTTGGTCCAGGCCAAGCTGCTGGCACACCCGCTCCGCGGTCTGGCGCGCCCGGCCGAGGGGGCTGGCGTAAAGGGTCCAGTCGGCGGGCTCGACCAGGAGCTTGGCCAGACGGGCCCCCATGGCGAGGGCTTGGGCTTCGCCCTTGGCGGTCAGTTCGGAGTTGCAGCGCCCCTGCAGTCGCAGTTCGGCGTTGTAACGGGTCTGGCCGTGGCGCAGCAGATAGAGGGTACGGGACATGGTTTCTCCAGCAGGTTCAACGAGATAACAAAAACTGAAGAGGCATGGTAGCAGATGTGCCGGGGCAGCCAAGGCACAGACGGGGGAAAGAAAAAAACAAAACGGGTCAATGGTGACCCGTTTATGCCGGCAGGCTCCGTGCTCAGCCCTTCTTGATCTCCCGCAGATAGCGGTAGATGGAGTGAACCGAGATGCCGAGCTGGCGAGCCGCTATCTGGGCGCTGTCCTTGAGTTCGAAGATGCCGAGCTCGTGCAGCTGGTTGACCATGACCCGGGTCTTCTGGGACGGGGGCACCGCCTCGTTGCCGCGCACCTCGGCACTGACGGTGTCAATGGTGCTGTTGAGGGCCTCGTCGATGTTGCGGGCAAACACCTCCGGGGTGGCATGACCATCGTGGCCGTGCAGGCACTCCGGCATCATGGTGCGCAGCACGGATTGCAGCGGGGCGTCCATGTCGGTGTTGATGCAGAGCAGACCGATGGCCTGCCCCTCGCCATTGCGAATGACGGTGGTGAGCGAGCGCAGCGTCTTGCCGGTGGCGCACTTGGTCATGTAGGGGCTGGAGATATCCTGCCCGCTCTTGAGTTTCATCATCGCCAGGTTGGTGATGGGGGCTCCGACGCTGCGCCCCGTGATATGGCCGTTGGCAATCTTGATGATCGACGGATTGCGCGCATCCAGGCTGTGCAGCAGCACCTCGGTGTGCTGACCATACATGGCGGCGATGCCGTCCACGATGATCTCCATCGCCTTGAGGATCTCGAAATCGGTCTGACTCAGCTCTTGCAGCTTCACATTGAAACCTTATAAAAGGGCCGCCGACCCGGGCAAGGGCGGCAGCCGACAGGGACACTCAGGCGGACATGATATCAATAATGGTGCTGTCTGTGGCAGACATGCCGTCTTTGACCATCTGGCCCACGTTGCGAATGGTCTGCTCCACGTTGCCCGCCACGATCCCCTGCCCCGACACTGCATGGCTGTTGAGTGCCATCAGGAAGCCGCGCACCGCCGCCCCGGAGGAGGTGCTCACCTTCATGGCGCAGGAGGCCTTGGCGCCGTCGCACACCATGCCGGCGCTGTCGCTCAGCACGTTCTGGATGGCGTGGCAGGATTGCTCGAAACTGCCGCCCGCCAGATAGACCATGGCCATGGCGGCCGCCGCGCTGGTGACCGTGTTACCACAAAAGGCCGACAGCGGCGGATAGTGGGACTTGATATAGATGGCCCCCAGGTGGCTCATGATGAGGGCGCGGGCCAGCTGCTCTTCGCTGGCGCCAAAGCGCTCGGCGATGACCACCACCGGGATGGTGGCAGCGATGCCCTGGTTGCCGCTGCCAAAGTTGCTCATGGCCGGCAGGCTGGCGCCCCCCATGCGGGCATCGGAGGCCGCCGCGGTGCGCATCACGATGCGGTTCATCACGTCCTCGCCGATGAGGCCGGCCTGGATGTTCTGCTGCATGGTGCGGCCAATTTCGAGGCCATAGGGGTTGTTCATCCCCTCGTCGGAGAGTTTGCCGTTGAGCTCGGAGGCCTGCAGGATAAAGCGGATCTGCTCGAACTCCACCTGGGTGGCGAATTCATGAATGGCGGCGATGCTGATGTCGACCCCGTCGCAGATGGCGCCGGTGGCACCGCCCTGGCCCTGCTCGGCCGTGAAGGTCACTTCATCATTGCGGCGCTGCTCGACGATGCGGGTATGGCCGCCGCACAGGGTCACCTCGGCGCTGTGCTCGGTGCCCTCTGCATCAAGGCCCAGCAGCCGGACCCGGCAATAGATGAACTCGGGGGCCGAGGTGCGGCTCACCTGCACCTGGCCTGCATCGATCAGCTCCTGCGCCTCTGCGACCTGGGCCGGCGTGATGGCGGCCAGCACCTCCAGCCCGGCCTCGGCGTTACCGCCGATGGCGCCGGCAGCCGCCGCGATGGCCAGCCCGATCTTGCCGGTGCCCGGCACATAGACCCCCATGGAGTTCTTGTAGAGGTTGTCCGACACCACCACCTCCAGCCGGACGGGCTTGCAGCCCAGTTGCCGGGCGGCGACGGCGGCGGCATAAGCGGCGGCGATGGGCTCGGTACAGCCCAGCGCCGGTTTGACAACCTGTTGAATAATCTGCAGATACTGCTGCCACGCTTGCTTCATCAGAACACCCTTTCTATCAACATTAACCAGCGATGTGAGCGATCGCTTCCACTTCCACCCTGACACCCATCGGCAGATCCTTCACCGCAAAGCAGCTGCGGGCCGGGCAATCTTTCAGGAAATAGCGTTTATAAACCTCGTTGAACGCGGCAAAATCACTGATCTCGGCGAGATAGCAGGTGGTCTTGAGCACGGTATCCAGGTTGCCGCCGGCGGCCTCCAAGACATGCTTGAGGTTCTCCAGCGCCTGACTGCTCTGGGCTTCGATGCCCCCTTCCACCACGCCACCCTGCTGTTTGCACACCGGCAGCTGGCCAGAGGTAAAAATGAGGTCGCCATAGGCTGTGCCATGGCTGTAGGGACCGATGGCATCGGGTGCGGCATCCGCCACTATGATCTTTTTCATATCGCCACTCCTTAAAATGCAATTATTTTTGCAATCAATAGTCTCGTCTTGTTCAACATTATTTGCTTATTAGGCATTCCATTCAACTAAAACCTGCAAAAACAGCGATAAATTCGGTAGCAGGCGCAAATTGAAAGCGTGATCTGTCTCCCTCTTTAGGTAGAAGAGCGATAAAAAGCATTGTTTTGCCGCTTTTTATTCAACTATATTTGCGCCTGATTTTACCCCTACAAAAACAAGGTATTTTATGGACGCGCACAGTACGACACTCACCCGGCCCGTGATGGGCACGCTGGAATGGAAAGAAGCGGTTCGTTTTGACAGCACCGACTGGGGCTGGGTCATCATGAGCATCGGCATGGCCATCGGGGCGGGGATCGTCTTCCTGCCGGTGCAGGTGGGACTGATGGGGCTGTGGGTGTTTCTGCTGTCGGCGGTGATCGGCTACCCGGCCATGTACATGTTCCAGCGCCTCTTCATCAATACCCTGGCCACCTCGCCCGAATGCAAGGACTACCCCAGTGTCATCAGCGGCTACCTCGGCAAGAACTGGGGCGTGCTGCTCGGCGCCCTCTACTTCGTGATGCTGGTGATCTGGGTATTCGTCTACTCCACCGCCATCACCAATGACAGCGCCTCCTTCCTGCAAAGCTTCGGGGTCACCCAGCAACTGCTCTCCGAGAATCCCTTCTACGGGCTGGTGCTGATCTGCGCCCTGGTGGCGCTGGCCTCGCGCGGCGAGAACCTGCTGTTCAAGATCTCCACCTTCATGGTGCTGACCAAGATCAGCGTGGTGGCAGTGCTCGGCCTGATGATGGTGGGCAAGTGGGATGCCGCCAACATCACCGCCATGCCGGCCAGCGGTGACTGGCTGAAGGATGCCATCGTCATGCTCCCCTTCACCCTCACCTCCATTCTCTTCATCCAGAGCCTGAGCCCCATGGTGATCTCCTACCGCTCCCGGGAAAAATCCCTGGAAGTGGCCCGCTTCAAGGCGATGCGCGCCATGAACATCGCCTTCGGCATCCTGTTCGTGGTGGTGTTCTTCTACGCCGTCTCCTTCACCCTGGCCATGGGCCACGAGCAGGCGGTCAAGGCCTCCGAGGAGAACATCTCGGCGCTGGCCATGGTGGCCCAGGGCATGCCGGGCCAGACCCTCAAGCTGCTCAGCCTCACCCTCAACATCTTCGCTGTGATGACCGCCTACTTCGGCGTCTATCTGGGCTTTCGCGAGGCTTGCCAGGGACTGGCAATGAACCTGCTGCGCCGGGTGATGCCGGAAGATCGCATCAACAAAGGGCTGGTAGGCAAGGGCATCATGGTGTTCACCGTGCAGCTCTCCTGGGGGGCCATCGTGCTCAACGCCCCGGTACTGAGCTTCACCTCCATCTGCAGCCCCATCTTCGGCATGGTGGGTTGCCTCATCCCGGCCTACCTGGTCTATCAGGTGCCGGCGCTGCACAAGTACAAGGGGGTCTCCCTCTACATCATCATCGTCACCGGTCTGCTGCTCTGCGTCTCGCCCTTCCTCGCCTTCAACTGATCTGCCGGCACCCTGTGTCATCGGCGACGGGCCACCCTGAGGGTGGCCCGTCTGTTTGACCCATTCAGCCCCCTTCCAGAGTGAAAAAGCCAAGAGGATCACAACTTCCACCGCCCTTCCAACCGAGCCTCCCCGGCGAGGAGTAATATCCAGCCATCCCGCTACATGCCCCCCTCGGGGCCCGAGGCTTCATATGAAATGGATATTCATGCCCGCCATCCGGCTCGGCAATCAGCTCTCCTTCAAGTACAAGTTTTTGCTCTGGTCCTGCCTGATGCTGCTGCCGCTCGCCTACAGCATGACCAACCTGCTGGGTCGGCTGCAGGACGACAATGCCCAGGCCCGCAAGGAGCTGGCCGGTGTGGTCAAGCTGGCGCCTCTGCCCGCTATCGAACAAGCCTTGCTGACCCACCGCAACCTGGTCACCCGGCACGGCTATGAACAGAACCCGGTCGGCGAGGAGGAGGTCAAGGCCGCGGCCCGGGCCGTCGATGCGAGCCTGGCCGCCTTTGCCGCCAGTGGACAGCAAAACCCCACCTTCGATGCCCTCGCCCAGGGCTGGGCCGGCCTGCAAAACGAGGCGCTCGGGCTCGAGGTGGATCAGAGCAACCTGCGCCACGACAAGCTGCTGACCGAGGTGCGCCACCTCAACAAGAGCATTACCGCCGCCAGCAGCCTGGTGCAGGATCCCGCGCTCGGCACCTACTACATGGTGGTGCTCGCCAGCGAGCGACTGCCGCAACTGCGCGATCTGCTGGCCCAGGTGCGGGACAGAGCCGCCACCATCGCCGACTTCGGCCTGTTTCAGGCGCAAGGGTATAGCGCCCTGCGCTTTCGCCTCGACCTCATCAACGCCACCCTGCAGGAGCTGGAGGCCGACCTGACCCTGCTCTACGAGATGGCGCCCACCTATCGCAGCGAGCTGGGCCAGCAGACCGACGCCCTGTTGCAGCAGGCCCATCAGGGGGTCGACACCCTAGAAAACAAGATGATGAAGGATCAGCAGGTGCAGCTCTCCAGCCAGGAGGTGCTGGCGCTGGGGGATGGGCTGGATGCCGCCATCACGACGCTGGCCGGTCAGGTGCGCCAGCGGCTGGAGGCAGACCTGCACCAGCGCATGACCGCCAACCAGCGCCATTTCTGGTGGGTGACCGGGCCGCTGACCGCCATCCTGCTGGTCTATCTCTACCTGATGATCGGCGCCTACCTCTCCTTGCGCGCCACCGTGGGTCGGGTGCGGGAGATCGCCGCCCGGGTCAACGCCCAGGATCTCGGCCAGCAGATCGAGATCGTCGGCCAGGATGAGCTGGCCGCCATCAGCCGGGATTACAACGTGACCCTGCAGACCCTGCGCACCCTGATGCTGCGGGTGCGGGAGAACGGTGTCAGCGTGGTGGAGAGCGCCACCGACATCGAAGCGCGGACCTGCCGCTCCCAGGAGGTGATCGCCGATCAGCAAGGGGAGACCCATCAGGTGGCCACCGCCATCAAGGAGCTGGCCGCCACCTCCCACGACATGGCGGGCAACGCCCAGCAGGCCGCCCGCATGACCCAGGAGGCGCAGGCCGTGGTGGGTCAGGGCGAGGCAGTAGTCGAGCGCACCATCACCGCCATCGACCACATCAACCGCGAGGTGCTGCGCACCGCCGAGGCCATCGGCCAGCTGGAGCAGCAGTGCAGCCAGATTGGTGGCGTCATCGGGGTGATCCGCGGCATCGCCGAGCAGACCAACCTGCTGGCGCTCAATGCCGCCATCGAGGCGGCCCGCGCCGGCGAGCAGGGGCGCGGCTTCGCGGTGGTGGCCGACGAGGTGCGCTCGCTGGCCAGTCGCACCCAGGGGGCCACGGTCGAGATCCAGCAGATGATCGAGCAGTTGCAAACCGGCGCCCGCGCCTCGGTCAGCGCCATGTCCGCCGCCAGCCGCGAGGCGCAGGAGGGGGTCGGTCTGGCCCAGGAGGCCCAGCAGGCCTTTGGCGCCATCACCGAGCGGGTGGGCAGCATGGTCGACACCAACTCGGTCATTGCCAGCGCCATCGAGCAGCAGGGGGCCGTGGTCAACGAGATAGAGCGCAACGTGGTGCGCATCTCCGATGGCAGCGACGAGGCGCTGCAGGTAGCCAACGCCGCCCGCGACGCCGCCCGCCAGATCCACCAGCTCACCGAGCAGCTGCGTGCCATGGTGCAAAGCTTCGTGCTCTGAGCCGGCGCCCGTCACCCACGCCAGCCCCTTGCCGGGGCTGGTTTTTTTTGCAAATTCAGACCGTCAGGCTGCATTGTTTTTCTTGGCGAAAAAAGTATCGACTGCCCATTGTGCAATGAGATGAAAGCGGGGTAATCTGCAGCCACAACAAGATTCGAACGTTACCCTTTTGCCTGCAACAGGCCCGGGGATCAGTTCTACGCCCGAGAGGCAGTTCGACGAAAGTTCGGCGAGAGGAAGCTCGCATTACGACACACAAGTTCAGGCGAGGTATCGCAAATGGCGAAGTACCAGTTTTTCTCTATCCCGGCCTCCAACCGGCAGCAGTACACCTTTATCGACATGGCCTCCCCCACCTTCCTGCCCGAGAAAGCCGCGCTGCTGGCGCAGGGGTTCGAGGTAGAAGAGGATTTCATCGACGCGGCCAACGCGCGCGAGGCGGTGGAGAAGTATGGCTCCAACTTCCTCTACGTGGCCGACGAGATGGGCAAGTCAGACGCCGGTTACGCCGCGGCCATCGCCGTGCAGGCGCTCGGCAAGGCACTGCGGGGACAGCGCCAAGAAAGTTGAGTAAATTGAGCAGATAGACGAAATGCGGCCATCGGCAAGCTGCCGATGGCTGCAGCAATATGGTTCAACCGCAGGCGAGCTGGCGGAGCATCTCGATAAGCTCCTCCTCGCTGCTGGGCTCATAAGCCAGCGTCATGCTCGGCGCCGCCCCTCCCATCAGCATGTAAACGTGCGTGCTGCAGTGGTCATAGTGATACCACTTACCGTCGATACAGACGTCGGTATAACATCTCGGGTCCCTTTCAAGCTCCATACATCCATCCTTCTGTTACCTACTACCCACATCCTTTTTCGACCGTAAAGTAACCAGAGCGTTACAAACTTGATGCAGATCAAGCCAGGTTGCCGACGCCACCATTTCTCGGTAAAAGAGCCCCGAAAGGCGCTTCTTCTGCCTTAGCGATGGTCATATGCTGCTCGTTAAGTTCTCAGTCAGCCACGCCCGCCACAATGTGAGCTGGGGCAGCGGATCCTGCGCAGCCCCTCAGGCGCCCTTCACCCCATGGCGGGGCCCGGCGACAGCCAGCGCCTGGCGCCACACGACCAGGCCCACAGAGGAGGCAGATATGAGCCACTCCCACATAGATCTGAACCTGTTTCGCATCTTCGATCGCGTCATGACCGAGAAGGGGGTATCGGCCGCGGCCGCCAGCCTGGAGATGACCCCGGCCGCCATCAGTCAGGCCATTCGCAGGCTCAGCGACCTCATCGGCGAGCCCCTGTTTCGCCGCGATGGCCGCGGGATCATCCCCACCAGCCGTGCCCTCGCCCTGCACCGGGAGATCCGCACCGCCCTGCATACCATGGAACGCTCCCTGCTGCTCAATCAGGCGTTCGATCCCCTCACCAGCCAGCGTATCTTTCGCATCGCCAGCCACCCGGACCTCGATCTCCTGCTGTTGCCGGCGCTGCTCGCCCATCTGGCCAGGGTGGCGCCCCACTGTCGGGTGGAGTCGGTGCCCGGCATGTTTGAAGAGCATCTGCGTCAGCAGGCGCTGCGCCTTCGAAACATCGACCTGGTGCTGGCCAGCACGGCGCTGGAAGAGACCGGCTTTTGCAACGAATCCCTGCTGACCCTGGAGCTCAGGGTGGCCTGTCGCGCCGATCATCCGCGCATTGAGGAGAGCCTCGACTTCGAAACCTTCTTTGCCGAGGAGCACGTGGTCTGGGATGTGCGCCGCAAGGACGACTGGGTCATCCGCAGCCTCAGCGACCAGGCCCTGCCTCCCCGCAAGATTGCCTATGAGAGCAACGCCCTGCTCACCGCCCTCTCCCTGGTCAGCCAGACCGAGTGGCTCTGCGTGGTCAGCCAGTGGCATGTCGAGCAGATGCGCGACACCCTGCGGCTCAAGGATTTTCCGCTGCCCTGGGCCTCCAGCCACTGCCCCGTCTACATCAGCTGGCACCAGGCGCAGGGCCGGGATCCCGCCCTCCAATGGTTTATCCGCCAACTGCACCTCATCAGCGCCGGCGTCCCCCTCATTTAACCACCGCTTAACTGTCGTTTATTGCCGGCTGCCATGATTGTTGCGGCCGGCTTGACTACTCTGGTGCCGACCCCGTTGCCGTGCCCTCGGCGCAATGCCGCAACGCCCGACTAACCAATCGATGCTGACCATGTTCATGGGACATGTCGTCAGGCGCCATCTCGGTTACCCGTCACTCACCCTGTTTACTGGGGGCATCAGAGTCTGACTGCACTTGGTCCGGCCTGCCCACCACAATCTGGAGAAAACAGATGAAGCTCAAGTTCTCGACGCACACCATTGTCACCCTATGCCTCTGTGGCTCCCTGCTGTTGCAGCCGGCCTGGGCCGTCATCAACCCCAAGCCGGCCAGCGAATTTACCATCCAGGCCAACCAGAATGTGCTGCACACCCTGCCATTCAACGACAAGCAGGATTTCGAGGACGCCCGGCGCGGCTTCATCGCCAAACCGGATACCCTCACCATCAAGGATGAGCAGGGCAACGTGGTGTGGGATCTGGAGCAATACAAGACCTACATCGGCCTGGACAAGACGGCGCCGGATACCGTCAACCCGAGCCTGTGGCGCAATGCCCAGCTGAACATGGAGTACGGGCTGTTCAAGGTGACCGACAAGATTTACCAGATCCGCGGCTTCGATCTCTCCAACATCACCTTCATCCAGGGCGACAAGGGATGGATCGTCTTCGACCCGCTGATCTCGCCGCAGACCGCCAAGGCGGCCCTCTCCTTCATCAACCAGACCCTGGGCGAGCGACCGGTCACTGCCGTGGTCTACAGCCACTCCCACGTGGATCACTACGGCGGGGCCGCCGGTCTGTTCAACTCGCCGGACGAGGTGAAAAAGAACGGGGTTCAGATCATCGCCCCCGAAGGGTTCACCGAGCATGCGGTCTCGGAAAACGTCATCGCCGGCAACGCCATGGCCCGCCGCGCCGTCTACATGTATGGCGCCCTGCTGCCGCGCAATGCCCAGGGAGGCGTGAATGGCGGCCTGGGGCAGACCGTCTCCGCTGGCGTTCCCTCCCTGCTGCTGCCGACCCGCTTCATCACCAAGAGCGGGGAAGAGGTTACTCTGGACGGCGTACGGATGGTCTTCCAGATGACCCCGGGCACCGAAGCTCCGGCCGAGATGAACACCTGGTTCCCGGACAGCAAGGCGCTCTGGATGGCCGAGAACACCACCAACACCATGCACAACATCCTCACCTTGCGCGGCGCCCAGGTGCGCGATGCCCTCAAGTGGTCCAGCTACCTCAACGAGACCATCGAGACCTGGGGCAACCAGGCCCAGGTCAAGTTCCAGAGCCACCACTGGCCACGCTGGGGCAATGCCAGCATCGTCGACTACTTCAAGAAGCAGCGGGATCTCTACAAGTACATCCACGATCAGTCGGTGCGGCTGATGAACATGGGCTACACGGGTGAGGAGATTTCGGAGAAGATAGCTCTGCCCCCCGAGCTCAACGACTTCTGGCCGAACCGCGGTTACTACGGCACCCTGCGCCACAACAGCCGGGCCGTCTATCAGCGCTACATGGGCTGGTACTCCGGCAACCCCTCCGATCTGGACAACCTGCCACCCGAGATGGTCGGCCCCAAATACGTCGAGTTCATGGGCGGTGAGCAGGCGCTCCTGAAGAAAGCCAAGGCGTCGTTCGACAAGGGGGAATATCGCTGGGTAGCGGAAGTGCTCAAGCATCTGGTGTTCGCCAACCCGAACAACCAGGAGGGCAAGCTGCTGCTGGCCGATGCGCTCGAGCAGCTGGGTTATCAGGCCGAGTCCGGCCCATGGCGCTCCGTCTATCTGCAGGGGGCCTATGAGCTGCGCAACGGCGTGCCCACCGCTGGCGGTACCGTCACCGCCTCGCCGGACACCATTCGCGCCATGAGCCCCAGCATGCTGTTCGACTATCTGGCGGTGCGGATCAATCCGGAGAAAGCGGCCGGCAAGAAGATGGTCATCAACATGGACTTCACCGACATCGGGGAGAAACACACCCTGAGCCTGGAGAACGCCGTGCTCAACCACAGCACCCACTATGCCGCCAAGCCGGATGTCACCCTCACCCTGAGCAAGCAGACCCTGGACGACATCCAGCTGGGTCAGGGCACGCTGGAGCAGAAGATCGCCAGCGGCGAGATCAAGGTTCAGGGGAACCAACAGACCTTCAGCGACTTCGTCGGCCTGCTCGACAAGTTCAACTTCTGGTTCAACATAGTGACCCCATGATGCGACGCACCCTGCACGTGTGCATGACCCTGCTCTGCCTCATCCCGGGGATGGGGCAGACCTGCGGTTATGACGCACTCTATCCCAATCCGTTTGAACAGAGCTGGCCCGGCGCACTCGACGTTGCCATGGCGACCGCGGCAGCGGTCAATAATGACAGGGTGGCCCGTCTGCCTGGCCTCACCGGCGAGGCGGGGTTTGCCCGCAGCCAGGCCTGGCTGCAGACCCTGAAGAGCCGCTTCCAGCAGGCCAGCGTCAGGGGCGGCGTCTCCATCCTGCTGGTCGATTCCGGGCTCTGGTCGAGGCTGCGGGGCAAGGAGTCACTGCTGCTCCAGCTCCATACTGCCGGCCCGCACCCCAGGGATCGGATGATGCTGCTGAGCGAGGTGGCCCTCGACGCCCTGCTGGCCGGCACCCTCACCATAGAGGAGGCGCTGCGGCTGGGCGTGGTTGCCTTGCCGGGCGAGGAGGGCCGGCAATTGCAGCACGACTTGCACCTGGCCCTGGGCTCATGACCGTTCAGACATGAAAAAAGGGAGGCATCTGCCTCCCTTTTCTTTGCTGCCATCGGGGCAACGAACCAGCGCGGGCGCTTATTCGTCTTCCAGATAGGCGTAGCCTTGCAGACCCAGCTCCAGCTCTTCGAGCAGGGCCTTGCGAGCCGCGTCGTCCAGCGCCGGGTGGGAGACGATCCGCTGGTAGTTCTCGCGAATGACGGACGGGTCGATGTTGACGTAACGCAGCAGCTGGTCGACGGTGTCGCCGCGCACCACGTTGCGGATGTCCATCTTGCCTTCCTCGTCCAGCCACACTTCTGCGCAGTGGGTGTCACCGAACAGGTTGTGCAGATCGCCGAGGATCTCCTGATAGGCGCCCACCAGGAAGAAGCCGACATGGCACTCTTCATTTTCACCGTAGACCGGCATCGGCAGGGTGCTTTCCACACCCAGACCGTCGACGTAGTGCTCGACCTGACCGTCGGAGTCGCAGGTGATGTCCATCAGGATGCCGCGGCGGGTAAGCGGACGCTCAAGGCCGGAGAGCGGCATCACCGGGAACACCTGACCGATACCCCAGGCATCCGGCAGGGACTGGAACAGGGAGAAGTTGGCAAAGCACTTGTCGGCCAGTTTCTCGGAGAGCTCGTCGGCCAGCGCGCGGTGGTTGCGGTTGACCGGGTTGAGCATCTCTTTGAGCGCCAGACAGGTGTTCTGGTGCAGCATCTCGGCCCAGGCGCGTTGCTCGAGGTTGAGCAGACCCATGGTGTACTGGGTGTTGACGTCACCCAGATCTGCCACCGAGTCGTGGAAGATCTCCAGCAGGGAGGGATCTTCGCCGCGCAGGTCCAGCCAGCCTTTCCACATGTTCTGCAGAATGGTGGGCGCATCCTCGTCCGGCGCGCTGATGTCGTTCATCTCCACCCCTTCGGCACCAATGATGTTGGTGACCAGCACGGCGTGGTGAGCGGTCAGGGCACGGCCGGACTCGCTGATGATGGTCGGGTGCGGCAGGTCGAACTCGCGGCACACGTCGCCGATGCCCCACACCACGTTGTTGGCGTACTCGGAGAGGCTGTAGTTGGCGGAGCAGTGGCTCTGGGAACGGGTTCCCTCGTAGTCCACGCCCAGGCCGCCACCCACGTCAACCACTTCGATGTTGGCACCGAGGCGACGCAGTTCGGCGTAGAAACGGCCGCACTCGCGGATACCGCCCTGGATGTCGCGGATGTTGGCGATCTGGGAACCCAGGTGGAAGTGCAGCAGCTGCAGGCAGTCCAGCTTGCCCAGGCCACGCAGACGCTCGATCAGCGCCAGGATCTGGGAGGCGGACAGACCGAATTTGGACATGGAGCCGCCGCTCGATTCCCACATGCCGGAGCCGGTGGAAGCGAGCTTGGCACGCACCCCGATGTTGGGCTTGATGTTGAGGCGAGCTGACTCGTCCAGCACCATTTCCAGCTCGGAGGGCTTCTCCACCACGATGTAGACCTTGTGGCCCATCAGGTTGCCCAAGAGGGCGTGGCGGATATATTCGCGGTCTTTGTAACCGTTGCAGACGATCACCGAGCCTTGCTCATGGTGATGGGACAGCACGGCCAGCAGTTCCGGTTTGGAACCAGCTTCCAGGCCAAGCCGGGGCTTGTCGCTGTAGGACTGGCTGATGGTCTCGATGACGCGACGCTGCTGGTTTACCTTGATCGGGTAAACGCACAGGTAGTCCCCTTCATAGCCTGACTTCTCGATGGCCTGACCGAAGGCGTTGAACAACGCATCGACCCGGCTCTTGAGGATGTCGGGGAAACGCAGCAGTACCGGAGTGGTCAGCCCGGATTGACGCAGTTGTTCGATGGCATCGGAGAGCACGATCTGTGCGTCAGGGCGTGACTTGTCGGGAGCGACGGTCACATGACCGGCGTCATTGATGTTGAAAAAACCCGCACCCCAGTAGGGAACGTTGTAGACCTTCAAGGAGTCCTTGCTGGACCAGTTAGTCATGGGCTATGCCTCGCAAATGAGCGGCCGGTGGCCGCCTTCGTTACCCTCAATCACATCCAGACCATCGATGAGCAGGTGCGGCGCGCCGAAGCGGCCTGCGGGCGAGCAAGGCAAGACGTCCGGCACCGGGCGCTGACGCCGCGGGTTGACCTGAACGTTCACCTGTCGCCACCTCCCTGGTTCATCGCGGCAAGCCTAGGCTGCCTGGTGGATCTTGGGGAAGTAACGAGTCTTGATGTGGGGCTGGTGGCTTTACATCAAGCTCAACGGTATGCGGTGCTGCAATCAGCGCCGCGGTACTTTGATGACAAACGACATCAGCCACGTCGTTCGTTCATCATTCGGCAGCCGTCACGACAGCAGGGGAGGGTTTCAAGGAAGAGATGCGAAGGCGTCAGCACGCAAGCGTGTTGATAGACGACAACAACCACAGCCAGCTCACCGCCAGTGACCGCCCATGACAAGGGAAGATGATGAGCCGATGGCTCACTCGGTCAGCCGGAAAATGAGAGTCCGTTGTTCTCCCTGATACCGGAGCCTAACCGGTATTAAAGAAACCATACCCTAGCAGTGTCTGTCGTTTCTGCGTGCCTCGCCCTATAGGCGTATGATCCTGCGGGAGTCTGGCGGCCTCTGCCTGCTCAGGGTTACCCTTGGATCGGCGCGGAGTGTACACACTTACCGCCAGCGGTGACAATAAAAAATAGTGTTCAAAAACAGCTTTTCATAAGGCGATCAAATCTTGCCGCCAGCGGGCTTGGCAAGCGGGGGAAGAAGTCCCGCCACGCGCCCTTTTTCACCCTGAAAATAACCCCGTCTGGCCCGTCCTCGCCCCTCCCCCGCCACCAAGGGCATTGACGGAAAAATGAGTCCTATCACAAGCCGCTTAAAAATGCGGTTGATGGACCATTTTATGCTGTTATTGATATCAACAACCACAGCCTAAACCACCTTACACCTTTCCAACCCGATCTTCGCCAAAAAATGTGGCAAAAACTGAGCTGACGCAAAAAGCCCCGCCGCCAGATTGGCCACAATGACCCTCCACCACAGGTTTGAGGCTTGCCAATGGATACCTTGCTTGAGCGTTTTCTGCGTTACGTGACTTTTCATACCCGCTCCGATGCGACCAATCCCGTCTGTCCCAGCAGCGAGGGACAGCTGGTCTTCGCCCGCGCCCTCTGTGACGAAATGACGCAGATGGGGCTGAGCCGGGTCACCCTGGACGAGCACGGCTACCTCACCGCCTGCCTGCCGGGCAACCAGCCGGACGCGCCGGCCATCGGCCTCATCGCCCACATGGATACCGCCGACTACGAGGCCGAGCAGGTGGTGCCCCAGATCATCGAAAACTATCAGGGTGGGGACATCTGCCTGGGCAAGGGTGACGAGGTGCTGGCCATTCGCGACTACCGTTTCCTGAAAAACTACCTGGGACAGGTTCTCATCACCACCGACGGCACTACCCTGCTGGGGGCCGATGACAAGGCGGGCATCGCCGAGATCCTCACCGCCATCGACCACCTGCTGGCCCACCCCGAGATCCCCCGCGGCGATGTCTGGCTTGGTTTCACCCCGGACGAGGAGATAGGCCGCGGCGCCGACCGCTTCCCGCTGGACCGCTTCCCGGCCCGCTGGGCCTACACGGTGGACGGCGGCGAGCTCGGTGAGCTCGAATACGAGAACTTCAACGCCGCCGGCGCCACCGTGCGCTTTATCGGCAACAACGTGCACCCCGGTACCGCCAAGGGCAGCATGATCAACAGCCAGACCCTGGCCGCCCGCTTCCACGCCGCCATGCCCGCCGAGCAGACCCCGGAGTGCACCGACGGCTATCAGGGCTTTTTCCACCTGGCCCAGATGAACGGCACAGTGGAGGAGACCTGCCTGCACTACATCATCCGCGACTTCGACGACGAGGGCTTCGCCGCCCGCAAGGCCCAGCTCAAGGAGCGGGTCGCCTCGTTGCAGCTGGAGGCGCCCAAAGCGCGCATCGAGCTCACCCTGACCGACAGCTATCGCAACATGCGCAGCCAGATCGAGCCGCACATGCACATAGTCCAGCTGGCCAAGGCCGCCATGCTGGCCGCCGACGTGGCGCCAAAGATAAAACCCATTCGCGGCGGTACCGACGGCGCCCGGCTCTCCTTCATGGGGCTGCCTTGTCCCAACCTCTTTACCGGTGGCCACAACTTCCACGGCAAGCACGAATTCATCCCGCTGCAATCCATGGAAAAAGCGGTCGCCACCCTGGTGGAGCTGGTGCGCCTGACTTCGTCCTGGCGCGACTAAACCGGCTATCGTCACCGCCATGATCAAAGCATGACCAAAGAGGGGAGCCGGTTAACCGGCTCCCCTCTTTGCCATCAAACTGTCATCCCGCTGCCATGGGGCGGGAACAAAAGGGCGTCATGCTAGGGCAACGACTCATCGGAGCCCAGCCCATGTTCAGTGTCGATGCCCTGTTACAACAACACCTGCCCCGCCTGTCGGCCAACGACCTGCTGCACCCCCTGCTTCGACAAGGGCTGCGCTGGCTGCTGCACGAGCAGGCGTTTCAACGCTTCGCCGCATGCCACCCCCATCTGCGCGGACTCGACTTCGTCGAGCAGGCACTCACCGAGCTCGACTTCGACTACCGGGTGAGCGAGGCCCAGCTCGAGCACATTCCGGCCAGCGGCCGGGTCATCATAGTCGCCAACCACCCCATCGGCTCCCTCGACGGGCTGGCCCTGCTGCGCCTGCTCGGCCGCATCCGGCCGGACGTCAAGATAGTGGCCAACCAGTTGCTGGCCCAGCTGACGCCGCTGCGACCCCTGCTGCTGCCGGTGGACAACCTGGGGGGCAAGACCGACAGGCGCGCCATCCTGGCGATGGGGGAACACCTGGCGAGCGAAGGGGCGCTGGTGATCTTTCCCGCCGGCGAGGTGTCGCGCCTCGGCCCCAAGGGGGTCAAGGACGGCCCCTGGCAATCAGGCTTCATCAAGCTGGCCCAGCGCACCCGTACCCCGCTGGTGCCGATCCACCTGGATGGGCGCAATGGGCTCTCCTTCTATCTCGCCGCCTGGCTCAACAACGACTGGGCCGGGCTGTTGCTGGTCAAGCAGCTGTTTCGCCAGCAGGGCAAACGCATCGCCATCACCATAGGTGCCCGCATCCCGGTGAGCGGGGTGCAGGAGCTGCCCGCCAAGAGCGCGGCCCGGCTGGTGCGCAGCCACCTCTATCGCATCGGGCGCGGCAAGCGGGGCTTGCTGGCCACCGAGGCCCCCATCGCCCTGCCGGAGGAGCGCCGTCAGCTCAAGCAGGCCATCGAATCCTGCGAGGCCCTCGGCCACACCCCGGACGGTCAGGGGATCTATCTCTACCGACGCCACGAGCTGAGCCACTCGGTGATCCTGCGCGAACTGGGACGCCTGCGGGAGATCGCCTTTCGGGCAGTGGGGGAAGGCTCCGGCAGACGGCGGGATCTCGACACCTTCGACGATGACTATCACCACCTCATCCTCTGGGATCCGGCCCGGCTCGAGATCATCGGCGCCTACCGTTTCGCACCGGTGGCCGAGCTGCTGGCCAGCAAGGGGCTAGGCGGCCTCTACAGCCACACCCTGTTTGGCTTTGAAGAGAAACTACTGCCCAGGCTGGCGCTTGCCATCGAGCTTGGCCGCAGCTTCATCCAGCCCGCCTACTGGGGCAAGCGGGGGCTCGATTACCTCTGGTTTGGCATCGGCGCCTATCTGGCCCGCTATCCCCGCTATCGCTACCTGTTTGGCCCGGTGTCGCTCTCCGGCAGCCTGCCGGTGGCGGCCAAGGATCTGCTGGTGAGCTTCTATCGCCAGCACTTTGCCCCCGAACTGGCGCTTGCCCCCTCCCGCCGCCCCTACCCGGCCACACCGCTCCTGTTTGCCGGGCTGGATTACGGCGCCGATCTCAAGGAGCTCAAGGCCCGCCTCGACAATCTGGGCTGCGCCATTCCCACCCTCTACAAGCAGTACTCCGAGCTGTGCGAGCCGGGCGGCGTGCAGTTCATGGATTTTGGCATCGACCCCGACTTCAACCACTGCATCGACGGCCTGGTGTGGGTGGATGTGAGCCGCCTCAAGCCCCACAAGCGGGCCCGCTATATCGGCCTCCCCGCCGAAGATAAGCCGGGCACAGCTGCCGACCGTTGAGCGGACGCCACAACGAGAGAGGGAGGCCTGTGCCTCCCTCTCTTTGTCATTGATGCTGCGGTTTACTCTGCAGTCGGTTTGCGATCGGCGTGGCCCAGATCGCGCTCTGGGGCGATGAGATCGCGCACCCGTTGCTTGATCTCCTTGGCCTCGGGGAAGCCCTCGTCCGTCACTCGATCCCACACCTGCACCCCGTCCACCAGGATGCGAAACTCCCCCTTGCTGGCCGGCACCAGCGCCACCTCCCCCAGCTCGCTGTCGAAGGTGGAGAGCAGCTCCTGGGCCAGCCAGGCGGCGCGCAGCATCCAGCGGCAGAGGGTGCAGTAGCGGATCTCGATGCGGGGTTTGGGGGTGGACAAGGTCGTCTCGCTCATGTGGTCACTCCATCAATGGCGACAATAAAAAAGAGGCTCACTGGGTGACCCCGTGGAAGTCGGCCAGCCAGTGGCGGGCAATAGTGCGCATGGTCGACTGCGGCAGGTCGAACAGACCGGGGGCCAGCGGCTGCAACGCCAGCTGGCGCACCCCTTCGATGATCTCCGCCAGCACCAGGTAGACATATTCGCCGATGACGGCGCCGTGGACGAAGTTGACCGCCTCGCCCCGGTTGAGCAGGAAGATGGTGCTGCCGTCGGGGCGGGTCAGCGCCAGCACGTGGGGGCACACCTCTTCGCTCGGCCAGGGCAGCTGGGCGAGACAGAACGCAAACTCATCGTCCGCCGAGGTGACCGAGGCGACCATGGTGCCGGGGCGCAGCCGCTGCAGATCCGCCAGGTCCAGCGCACCGTTGCCGGTGGAGCAGATCACCAGCTCGGCCCGGCTGAGGGCCTCGGCCTTGCCCACCAGCTTGAAGCCGTGGGAGAGCGCCTCCACCTGGCGCAGCACGTCGGTCTCCACCAGCTCCAGATGCAGGTTGCGGCACCTGAGCTCGCGGGCGATGCTGCGCCCCACCTTGCCGTAGCCAAACAGGGCGGCCTGGCAGACATTGAAGGTGCGGTTGAGGGTGCGGGCCAGGGATTCGGCGGAGTAGACCACGCTCAGGCCGATCTGGATATCCTCGGCCTGCTTGAGAGGGCTGCGCGCCACCGAGATGACCGGAGTGGACAGCACCTCCTGCTCGTAGCGTTGATGGCCGTTCTCGGTCATCTCCACCACCCCGAGGAAACGGGGGCCGAAATACTCGCTGAGGGTGGCCTGGGTTCTGGCGAAATAGCCGCCGATATCGAGAATAATCAGCCGCTCATGGGGCGCCACCAGCGGGGCTATGTGCTCGATCACCCCCTGCGGGGTATTGGTCCACTGACGGTTGAGGGGCAGCACCGGATAGTGCTGCTGGGCCCAGGTCAGGGTCGGTCCGTGAACTGACTTGGGTTTGGGCAGGATGGCGCCGATCCGCCCGATCTGATCGAGGGCCTGGATAAACTGGGGGCGATCGGGAAGCAGATGGGTAACCAGCAGGATGCAGAGACCGTCGAGACGTCCCTGCTCGGTGAAATGGCGAAAAAACAGATGCTCAGATCCTTGACTGCGCAACTGTGGCCTCCTTAGCGCGCCGCAAACAAGCAGGCAAACAGAACCCGGTCAGACCGGGTTCTGTGTGTGTCCAGATAATTGAAAATCCTTTTTATCTGAAACCACTATGGGGCTCAATCTTTATCTGTACAGACTATGACGAAGTCGGCAACTTTTGGGTTAATTGCCTGTTTTTTATGCTAAAAATCAGTAAAGAGAGGCCTCTGGCCACACCTTCCACAGACTCAGACCCGCCCCTACGCCCGCCAGCAGGATCAGCAGGGCCCAGCGCTGGAACCAGGGTTTGTTGCGCAGTGCCCACTCCAGCAGCGGCAGCAGCCAGACCGGTAGCAACACCAGCAGCGGCACTTCCACGTATTGCCAGGCGAGCATCTGCATAAAGGCCAGCGCCAACCCGAGCGCCGCGGGCGCCACCTGGCTGCCGGCAAAGGCCCCAAGCAGAGCACGGAAACCGGCGAAGGCCGCCAGCGCACCGGCCAGCTGGGCAATCAGCAGGCTGCCGTCGATGCCGATCACCAGTGCCAGCCAGATGAAGCCGAGGGCAAAGCCGAGCCCCTCGCGGCTGTCACCGCGCAGTCCGGTCCATCCCAGCCAGCCAATGGCGGGCAACAGCGCCAGCCAGATGGCGGGCTCGCTTGCCAGCACCGAGGCCAGCCCCTGCCACCACACCAGCGTCCCGAGTGCGGCAAACAGCGCAAGCGCGGCCCGCTGGTCGGCCAGCTGCGCCGCCAGGGCGGGCACCAACAGGGTGAGTGGCAGCCATTGCCACGCCTTGACCGGCAGCCCGTAGGCACCGCCCAGCAGGCAGCCCACCAGCCAGAGCGCCAGGGCGCCCCACAGATACCCCAGCCGCGGCCAGCGCCACGACAGCAAAGCGGCCCCCAAAGGAGCCGCCAGGGTTTGAAGCAGGAGTGCCGCGCCCATTACTTGCGCACACCTTCGACAAACAGTGCGATGGTCATCTCGTCCGGAATGTTCGGCACCATGTAGTTCACGCCAAAGTCGCTGCGCTTGATGGTGGTGGTGGCGTTGAAGCCGCTGCGGTAGCCGCCCCAGGGATCCTTGCCTTCACCGATGTGAACCAGATCGAAGGCCACTTCCTTGGAGACGCCGTGCAGGGTCAGGGTGCCTTTCAGCACGCCCTTATCCTTGGTGCCCTCGTAGCCGGAGCTGACGAAAGTCATCTTGGGATACTGCTTCACGTCCAGGAAATCGGGGCTGCGCAGGTGTTTGTCGCGTGGCTCGTGGTTGGAGTCCACGCTGGCGGCATCGATCTCGAAGCTCGCCTTGGCCGCTGCCGGGTTGGCATCGTCCATGCTGAAGGTGCCGCTGAAGGTGTTGAAACGACCCACCAGCTCGGAGAAGCCGAGGTGTCCCACCTTGAATTGCACCGTGGTATGCGCCGCATCGACGTCGTAATCGGCTGCCATCAGGGGCGCCGCCATAAACAGGCAGGAGGCCAGCAGGGCCTTGGTCATCTTCATCCGTTCGTTCCTTCATATTGGGGGTTCACAACAACAGCCAAGATGCTAACCTCCATACCGGATATAGATAATCAGCGATTTATTAAAATAATTATCAACTGAGAGTGAAAGATGGACCAGATTGCCGCCATGCGCACCTTCATCAAGGTGGTGGAGTGTCAGAGTTTTACCAAGGCCGCCAACCAGCTCGGCATCTCGGTCGCCATGACCTCCAAGCTGATGCAGCAGCTGGAGGAGTCGCTCTCCACCCGGCTGCTGTCGCGCACCACCCGCCAGGTCAACCCCACCGAAGCCGGCCAGTTCTACTACCAGCGTTCCCAGGCGCTGCTGGCGGAACTTGAAGAGACCCACAGCCAGCTGACCCGCAACAACCAGCAGCCCCAGGGCACCCTCAAGCTGTCGGTACCGATGGATTTCGGCTACCTGCACCTCTCCCCCGCCCTGCCGCTGTTTCGCGAACGCTACCCGGATCTGAAGCTGGAGATAGAGTACAGCGATCGACGGGTGGCGCTGGTGGAAGAGGGGTTCGATCTGGCGCTGCGCATCGGCAACCTGCCGGACTCCTCCCTGGTGGCCAAGCCGCTGGCCATGATGCGGCTGGAGGTGTGCGCCAGCCCGGCCTATCTGGCCCGTCGAGGCACGCCGAGCACCCCGGAGGATCTCAAGCAGCACGACTGCTTGCTCTACACCCTGACCCAGCCGGACTGGGTGTTCAAACGGGATGGCGAGCAGCTGAGCGTGCGCCCGCAGGGGCCGCTGCGGGCCAATAACGGGGTGGCCCTGACCAGGGCGGCCTGCGACGATCAGGGCATCATCTTGCAGCCCACCTTCATCGTCGGCGATGCGCTGCGCTCCGGCGCCTTGGTGTCACTGCTGCCGGAGTGGGAGAAGGGGCAGGTGGGGCTCTATGCCCTCTATCCGCACCGCCGTTTCGTCTCGGCCAAGGTGCGCTGTTTCATCGAATTCGTGCAGGAGCGCTATCTCGCCCCCCACTACTGGGATCGCAAGGCTTAAGACCTTTGCAGCGACCGAGGTGACGGGATGGCTATGAGGCGGCGTTATCGGCAGGCAGCGGCAGCTCGGCCACCAGCAGCAAGTCGCGCAGGCTCAGCTGCCAGCGCGGCAGGCGCTGGCGCAGGGTCGCCAGCTGCGCCTCGTCAAAGGCATAGGGCAAGGTGACGTGCAGACAGTGGCAGTCGAGCATGCCGGCCAGCTGCAGGGTCAGGATGAGGTTGGCCTCGTCGGTCTTGTGCTTGTTGATGCGTTTGGCCAGCTCGTGGCGAAAGTGGGTCTCGGGATCCTGGGTCATCGCCTGCCAGCCATAGCCAAACAGCGGAATGAAGGCGCTGACGATGCCAAGGGCGGTGAGCGGCTGCTTGGGCGGGTGATAGAGGGCGTTGAGATCCAGCTCGATGGGCGTTAGATGCAGCTCACGATTGCCGGACAAAATATTATTACTCATTGGATAACCCTCTTGATTCCACTAGACTTCGCCGCATATTTGACCTGACATGCCAACGAGGTGCTGATGCTAAGCGATATCGAGATCTCCCGCCAGTCCCCCCGTCTCTCCATTCACGCGCTGGCCGAGCGCCTCGCCATCCCTTCGCACCAGCTGAGCCCATACGGCCACTACAAGGGCAAACTCAGCCTCGACCTGCTCAAGTCGCTCCCCAAACCGGCGGGCAAGCTGGTGCTGGTGAGCGCCATCACCCCCACCCCGCTTGGCGAGGGCAAGACGGTGACCACCCTGGGCCTCTCCATGGGACTCAACCACATCGGCCAGCCCAGCATCGCCACCATCCGCCAGCCGAGCCTCGGGCCCGTATTCGGGGTCAAGGGGGGCGCCGCCGGTGGTGGTCACGCCCAGGTGGTGCCGATGGAGGAGATGAACCTGCACCTCACCGGTGACTTTCACGCCCTCACCGCCGCCCACAATCTGGCGGCGGCGGCCCTCGATGCCCGCCTGTTCCATGAGCGCAAACTCGGTGACCAGTTCAGCGCCAGAACCGGCCTGCCTCGGCTCGATATCGATGCAGACAACATCCTCTGGCCGCGCACCCTCGACATGAACGACCGCGCCCTGCGCCACCTCACCATCGGCCAGGGGGGCGCCGCCGACGGCGTCGAGCGCAGCGATCGCTTCGTCATCACCGCCGCCTCCGAGCTGATGGCCATTCTGGCGCTGGCGAGCGATCTGAACGATCTGCGTGCGCGCATCGGCCGCATCCAGCTGGCCCGCGATCTGCACGGCAAACCCATCACCGCCGAGCAGCTGGAAGTGGCGGGCGCCATGACGGTGCTGCTCAAAGAGGCCCTGCAGCCGACCCTGATGCAGACCACGGAGCAGACCCCGGTGCTGGTGCACGCCGGCCCCTTTGCCAACATCGCCCACGGCAACTCCTCGGTGATCGCCGATCGCATGGCCCTCGCCCTCACCGACTACGTGGTGACCGAGGCAGGCTTTGGCTCCGACATGGGGCTGGAGAAGTTCTTCAACATCAAGAGCCGCCAATCCGGCCTGACCCCGGCCTGCGTGGTGCTGGTGGCGACGGTGCGCGGGCTCAAGGCCAACAGCGGCCTGCTCGACATCCGCCCGGGCCAGCCGCTGCCCCAAAGCCTGCTGGGCGAGGATCTGCCGACCCTGACGCAGGGCTGCGCCAACCTCGGCTGGCACATCGCCAATGCCCGCCGTTACGGCGTGCCGGTGGTGGTCGCCATCAACCGCTTCCCCACCGACAGCGAGGCCGAGCTGACCTTGCTGGCCCGCGAGGCGATGCAAGCCGGCGCCTCTGGCTGCGCCATCTCCCACGCCTTTACCCAGGGCGGGGCTGGCGCCAGCGAGCTGGCCCGGGCCGTGGTGGCCGCCTGTGAGCAACCGGGCCAGGTCAAACTGCTCTACCCCGACGAGGCGAGCCTGGACGCCAAGCTGGCCACTTTGGTGGAGTGCGGCTATGGCGGGCGTGGCGTGCAGCTCTCTGAGCGCGCGCGCCGCCAGCTGGCGCAACTCTCTGCCGAGGGGTGGGGCCACCTGCCGGTCTGCGTGGCCAAAACGCCGCTCTCCATCAGCCATGACCCGGCCCTCAAGGGGGTGCCGACCGACTTCGAGGTGCCCATCGAGGAGGTGAAGCTCTGCGCCGGCGCCGGCTTCGTCTATGCCCTGGCGGGCCCCATCATGACCATGCCGGGCCTTGGCAGCCTGCCAGCCTACCGCCATATCGATATCGACGAGAACGGCGATATCGTCGGGTTGAGCTGATATCGGCTTTGATGCCTGACCAGCAGCCCCCTGCAAACGCCAGAAACAACAAGGCCCCGTCACTGGACGGGGCCTTTTGCTATCAGCCAAACGCTCTTAGAGGGTGAAGCGCTGGGTCATATGGTGCAGGGTATTGGCCAGCTTGCTCAGCTCGACACAGGCCTGGGCGGTCTGCTGGGCCCCCAGGGCATTCTCGTCCGCCGCATTGTGGATGTTGACGATGCTGCGATTGAGCTCCTCGGTCACCGCATTCTGCTCCTCGGTGGCGGTGGCGATCAGGGTGTTCATGTCGGTGATCTGGGTGACGGCACCGTTGATGGTGTCGATGCTGTTGCCCGCTTCCCGTGCCAGCCCCACGCTCTCCTGCATCTGCTGGCGGCTCAGTTGCATGGCGCTGCCCGCCTCGGCGGTGCGCTCCTGCAGTACCTCGATCATCTTGCTGATCTCGGCGGTGGAGTTCTGGGTGCGCTGTGCCAGGGAGCGCACTTCATCGGCCACGACCGCAAAGCCGCGCCCCTGTTCACCGGCGCGCGCCGCCTCGATGGCCGCGTTGAGGGCCAGCAGGTTGGTCTGCTCGGCAATGCCGCGAATGACATCAAGCACCATGCTGATGTTGGTGCTGTCCTGCTCCAGCTGCTGCACCACGGCGCCCGCCTGCTCAATCTTGACCGACACCTCCTCGATGCTGCTGATGGCGCTGCGCACCACCTGGTTGCCCTGGGTCGAGGTGCGGGAGGCATCCTTGGCGGCGCTCATGGCGTCCGTGGTGTTGCGGGCTACCTCGTTGACGGTGGACTGCATCTCGTTCATGGCGGTGGCAACCTGGGAGACCTCGCTCTGCTGGCGGGCCATGCCGGTAGCGGACTGCTCGGAGATGGCACTCACCTCCTCCACCGCGCTACTGAGCTGGCTCACGGAGCCGGCGATCTCACTCACCAGATCAGCAAGCGAACCCTGCATGCGGTCGATGGCGGCGCCGAGCTGACCCAGTTCGTCACGCTTGAAGCGATTGCCGCGGATCCACTCCTGCAACTCGCTCTTGCCCAGATCACCGCTCGCGATGCGCTGGGCCTGGCGGGCCAGCATCACCAGCGGATCGCGAATCTGGCGGGTCAGCACGGTGGAGAGCGCCCCCGCCAGCAGCAGACCCAGTACCAGCGCCACTATGATGCTCAGCTTGGCGCTGTCAAACGCAGCCACCACCTGGGCACGGGAGCCCACTGAGTAGCCGTGGTTGATGCGGATCAGATCCCCCACCGACTTGGCCAGGTTGGTGTAGAGGGTGATCCCCTCGCTCATGAACAGCTGCTGGGCCTCGGCCAGCTGGCCGCCATCCTGCATCTGCCGGATGCGCTGGTGCAGGGCCACGTACTTGTCCCAGTCCTGCTTGACGATGTCGAAGGTGCGCCGCTCTTCCACGTCCTCCGCCCAGATGGTGGCATCGTGCGCCTTGACCTGCCGGGCGACCTCTTGCAGGGTCTGCTCGCCAAGGTCGCGATAGTGGGCTTTCTGCTGCGGATCGGCCGCCACCAGAAACACATCCAGTTCATAGCGGCGCAGGGTATTGATGGTCTCGCCCAGGGTACTGGTGCGCACCACGGCGGGCAAAATGCTGTCGGTAAAGCCGATGGCGGCCCGGTTCATGTTGCCAAACTGCAGCAGCGAGAAGCCGCCGATAAAGGCAATCATCAGGCCGAGCATGGCAAAACCCGCGGTGAGTTTCTTGCCAATGGTCATGGTACTGGTATTCATGGCATGTCCTGGATATGAGTGAACAGATAACGCTCGTCTGAACCGTACGCATACGGCCCGCTGTCACCGCCTCCATGGCGGCTCATCCAGCCTTGATGAATATATGTCCTTGCATGAACGAGGCGACATTTTTTACAAGATGCCCGGCTGAGCGCAGGTCTCTTATCGACAGACCCACCCGGCCAAGAGAGCAGCCAAAGCCTGGCACCTTGAAGACTTGAACGCACTCCCGAAAGATGCGCACAAGCCATAACGGGATATATCGACCGGGGATGTCCATCCCTTGAGGAAAATTGTCGGTGCGACCACCCGGCAGCCAGCGGACCGTCAGGGGCAGTGAAAAAGAGGGGAAAGCGAGGAGACATGCCGCAGTGGCGACACATCTCCTGGCAGATCAGCCTTTCAGACCGGCCAGAAACTCGGCACGGGTATCGGGCTGGGTCTTGAAGACGCCACCTAGGGAAGTCGTGGTGGTGTAGGAGGTGGAGTCCATCACGCCGCGGGCCTTCACGCAGAAGTGGGTCGCCTTGATGCTGATGGCCACATCCTTGGTGCCGAGCAGGGTCTGCAGCGCCAGCAGGATCTGCTGGGTCAGGCGCTCCTGCACCTGGGGACGGCGGGCAAAGAACTGCACGATGCGGTTGATCTTGGAGAGCCCGATCACCTTGCCGCGGGGGATGTAGGCCACGTGGGCCAGCCCGTCGATGGTGACGAAGTGGTGCTCGCAGGTGCTGGTGAGGCTGATATCCCGCACCATGATCATCTCGTCCACCTTCATCTTGTTCTCGATCACCGTCACCTTGGGGAAGGTGGCGTAATCGAGGCCGGAGAAGATCTCGTTGACGTACATCTTGGCGATGCGGTGCGGTGTCTCTGCCAGACTGTCATCGGCCAGATCCAGCCCCAGCGTCTCCATGATGGCGCGCATGTGGCCCTCGATCTTCTCCCGCTTCTGCTGGCCGTCCAGGGTATTGGCCACCAGAGGTGTTTCGAGGCCCTCGGCCTCGAGGGCGGCCCTGACCAACAGGGCTTCCCGACTTAAGCTCGTCATCTTGTTCCTCTCCCACGCTCAGGGACTATGATGGCCGCCTCGCTATGACGGCACTCGGTTGTGGCGCAATAGTAGACGGCGATTATTGTCATAATTCAAGCTAACTCAAGCCCGTTCCCTGACTTTATGCCAATCTGGCGGCTTTTACTTCGCCGGCGCTACCCATACGGGGGGAGGCGCGCTGCCCGGTCGCTGCCTATCTGTACAGCCAAACGGTTTTATCCTGCTGCAACCTGCCCATCGGCATGGATTTTTGGGATAATCCGCCCTTCACACCCCCTCCATCACACAATGAGGTCATGACATGGGATTTGATACCAGCGGACTACTCCCCCTGAGCGACGCCCTGCAGGGCATGCTGGCACAGCTTGACGGCTGCTGCGACAGCGAACAGTTGCCCTTGCCGCAGGCCCTTGGCCGGGTACTCGCCGCGGATATCGCCTCCCCCCTCAGCGTGCCCCCGTTCGACAACTCCGCCATGGACGGTTATGCGGTGCGGCTGGCTGATCTCGCCAACGGTGCCCCCCTCATCATGGCGGGCAAGGCCTTCGCCGGTCAGCCCTACCCGGGTGAGTGGCCCGCCGGCCACTGCGTGCGCATCATGACCGGCGCCCCGGTGCCGGCCGGGACGGATGCGGTGGTGATGCAGGAAGAAACCCAGGCCGACGGCGACAGGATCACCTTTCTGACCACCCCGGTGCCCGGCCAGAACATTCGCCGCCGCGGCGAAGACATCCGCGAGGGCGCCAGCGTGCTCGCTGCCGGTACTCGCCTCACCGCCCGGGAGATGCCGCTGCTGGCCTCCCTCGGCATTGCCACCGTGTCGGTGCGCCGACCGCTGAAAGTGGCCATCTTCAGTACCGGTGACGAACTCAAACCGGTCGGTACCCCGCTTGCCCACGGCGACATCTACGACTCCAACCGCTACGGCGTGCGGGCCATGCTGGATCGCATGGGCTGCGATTGCCTCGACCTTGGCATCATCCCAGACGATCCGGCTCAGCTGCGCGCAGCCTTCCTGAAAGCCGACCGCGAGGCCGACGCCCTCATCACCACCGGCGGCGTCTCGGTGGGGGAAGCGGACTTCACCAAACAGCTGCTGGAGGAGCTCGGCGAGATCGGCTTCTGGAAGCTGGCCATCAAGCCGGGCAAGCCGTTTGCCTTCGGTCGCCTGCCCCACGCCTGGTTCTTCGGCCTGCCAGGCAACCCGGTCTCGGCCATGGTCACCTTCGATCAGCTGGTGCAACCTGCGCTGGCCAAGCTGGCGGGTCAGCGTTTCGAGCGCCCGCTGCAGCTGCAAGCCACTGCCGCAGAGCCGCTCAAGAAGGCGCCGGGCCGGCTCGACTTCCAGCGCGGCATCCTGACTCAGGGGCCAAACGGCCTGGAGGTGCGCAGCACCGGCTCCCAAGACTCCGCCGTGTTCAGCTCCCTGTCGCAGGCCAACTGCTACATCGTCCTTGAGCGAGAGCGGGGCCGTGTCGCTACTGGGGAAACCGTCACCGTCGAACCGTTCGGGGGATTGCTGCTGTGAGCGAGATCCTGAGCGACGCCGAGCTCTTGCGCTACAACCGCCAGATCATCCTCAAATCCTTCGACTTCGAGGGGCAGGAGGCGCTCAAGCAGGCCCATGTGCTGGTGATCGGCGCTGGCGGCCTCGGCTGCGCCGCCAGCCAGTATCTGGCGGTGGCCGGGGTCGGCCGGCTCACCCTGGTCGATTTCGACAAGGTGGAGCTCTCTAACCTGCAGCGCCAGGTGCTGCACACCGATGAGCGCATCGGCCACGACAAGGTGGACTCCGCCGCCCACGCCCTGCGCGCCCTCAACCCCTGGCTTGAGGTGGAGACCCACGCCGCCGTGGCCGACGAGGCGCTGCTCGATGCCCTGTTGCCCCACCACCAGCTGGTATTGGATTGCACCGACAACCTGGCCATTCGCAACCTGCTCAACCAAAAAGCCCGCCAGCACGGCGTGCCGCTGGTCAGCGGCGCCGCCATCCGGCTGGAGGGACAAGTCTGCAGCTTCACCTGGCAGGAGGGGGAACCCTGCTACGCCTGCCTCAGTGCCCTGTTTGGCGAGCAGGCCCTCACCTGCGTCGAGGCTGGGGTGCTGGCACCTGTGGTGGGTCTGGTAGGCAGCCTGCAGGCGCTCGAAGCCATCAAACTCTTGGCGGGGATGGGCCGCAGTTACAGCGGTCGCCTGCTGATGATCGACGGCCTTGGCGGCACCTTTCGCGAGATGAAGCTGCCCAAGCGCCCCGACTGCCCGGTCTGCTCGCACGGGTGAATCACCTCAACAAGCCTTTACGCCAACAAAAAGCCGACCCTTGGGTCGGCTTTTTTATCCATCTTTGCTGTCTACCTACCTCAATGGGTTGAGAGGATCCGCTGCAACAGATGATTGAAGCCGGAGGGATCTTCCGCCGGCCAGGCGTGGTGGCCATTGGGCGTGTGGATGGTGGCGTTGGGCAGAGAGGCGAACTGCTCCACCCGTTTGGCGAGCGGCAGATAGTCGTGGCTGGTGGAGATGATGGCCACCGGCTGCCAGATGTTGCCAAGCCGGGCGCGCACCGACCAGCCTGGCAGCGCCTCCAGCAGCGCCTTGTAGGTTTTCTTCTTGTTGCGCACGAAACGCAGCCGGAAGGTGTGACGCACCTGGGCAAGGTCGGGGCCGGGAAAGAGCTCGCGGCCGAGCCACCAGGCGAGTGGCCGCAGGCCGAACCAGCGCAGCCACTTGAGGCGCTGGGCAAAGCGCTCCTGCTCTTTTGGGGTCTCCAGCAGAAATTCGCTGCAGCCGTTGACCAGCACCAGCCCCTGCACCTTGTGCGGCAACTGCAGCGCCAGCTCCAGCGCCACCATGGCCCCCAAGGAAAGCCCCACCACCCAGGCGGGCTCAGGCTGTTCGTCGAGCCAGTTCACCACGTCCGCCGCCAGGGTTGCCACGTCGAACGGCCCCTCCTGCATGCTCTGGCCGTGGCCGCGCAGATCCAGCGCCACCACCCGATAGTGTTCGGAAAAGCGTTCGATCTGCGCCTGCCAGTCGAGGCTGGAGGAGCCCAGCCCGTGCAGCAGCAACAACAAGGGGCCCTCCCCCGCGCTGCGCAGGGCAAGACCGTTGGATTTCATCACCTGATTGCGGCGCATCAGTTCATTGCCTCTCGACTCATCCGCTGAACCATCCTGATTTTCTGCCTCTTCTGCAATCCGCTCAACCCTCGCTGACCAGACTCACCGCCTTGATGTAGGCGTAGATCTGCTGATTAGGGGCGAGCGCCAGCCGTCTGGCGGAGCGGCTGGTGATCCGGGCCAGCAGTATCTGCTGACCCAGCGCCAACTGCAACAGGGTCTGACCGGGTCGTACCTCGCGTTCGGCCAGCAGTCGGGTGGTGAGGCAGTTGGAGAGGCTGGAGTGTTCGATGGGGGCGGTGGCGATTACCACGTCCCGCCCGGCCACCTTGATCTGCAAGGGGCCGCCATCGTCCGGCACCTGGGTCATGGTGACCCGCAACTGCTGCTCGCCGAGCTGCAGGGTCGCCATCTGCTCCTCTTCATCGTAGTGAGAGAGGCTCGCCGCCAGCATCACCCCGGCGTCGTCGCGACTGGCAAGCGAGAGATCGGTGCGTGCAAAGATATCGCTCGGCCGGCCTTGTGCCTCCACCCGGCCATCCGCCAGCAGCACCAGCTGATCGCAGAGCAGGCTCACCTCCTCCATGGCGTGGCTGACGAAGATCATCGGAATGCCGCTCTCCTGCTGCAAACCCTTGAGCACGTGGGCCTGATGGATGCGGCTGCGTCTGTCCAGCGCAGAGAAAGGTTCATCGAGCAGCAGCAGATCGGGCTCGGCCAACAAGGCCCGGGCCAGTGCCACCCGCTGGCGCTGGCCGCCGGAGAGGCCGTGGGCCGGCTGGGGCAGCAGTTCGGCAAAACCGAGCCGGGTCGCCAGCGCCTCGGGTTGCCAGCGCCCCCGCCCCTTGCGGGCCGCCAGTTGCAGGTTGCCGAGCACGCTCAGATGGGGGAAGAGGCGCGAATCCTGAAACACCAGGCCGATGCGGCGCGCCTCGGGCAGCAGATCGCTCAGCGCCCTGCCCTGCCAGTTCAACGTGTCGCCCGGTGCACGGTCCAGCCCGGCGATGATGCGCAGCAGGCTGCTCTTGCCGCAGCCGGAGGGGCCGAACAGACCGAGGATCCCCCCGAGCTCCAACGCCAGTTCACAATCGAGGGTAAAGGCGCCGAACGCCCGCCTTGCCTTGAGTTGCAGCGGTTTCGCCTTGCCGATGTCGCTCATCCGAACAGCCTCCGTTGCCGGCGCTGCAGCACCCCGTACACCAGCACCAGCATCACCAGCGAGAAGCCCATCAGGCCGCCCGCCAGCAGGTGGGCGTTTTGATAGTCCATCGTCTCCACGTGATCAAACAGGGCGATGGAGAGCACCTGGGTCTCACCCGGGATGTTGCCGCCAATCATCAACACCACCCCGAACTCCCCCAGGGTGTGGGCAAAGCCGAGCGCCGCCGCCATCACGAAGCTGGGCAGCGTCATCGGCAAGATGATGTGAAAGAAGCGCTCCAGCGGGCCGAGCCCCAGGGTGGCGGCGGCCTCCAGCTCCTTGTTGCCCATGTTGACGAAGGCGGAGGTGAGCGGCTGCACCACGAAGGGGAGCGAGTAGAGGATGGAGGCGAGCAGCAGACCGGTAAAACTGAAGGCGAGCGGCGCCCCGAAGGTGTCGCGCCACCAGGCGCCCAGGCCATAGGAGGGGGAGAAGGCCAGCAGCAGATAGAAGCCGAGCACCGTCGGCGGCAGCACCAGCGGCAGCGCCACCAGGGCCTCCACCACGGGTCTGAGCCTGTGCTGGCTGCGCGACAGCCACCAGGCCAACGGCGGCGAGAGCAGCAGCAGGATGGCGGTGGTGCTGGCTGCCAGCCTCAGGGTGAGCCAGACCGCCAGCAGATCCCCTTCACTCATCGGACTCACTCCCAACGCCAGATCCAGCACCAGACACATCGATTGAGCCGCATTCCCAGATGAATTCAGGCAACGGCATGGTGTGCATCCTTATCGCAAGAGTGGGCCGACCCGAGGGCCGGCCACTCATCAGGCAGGTGTGTGGTTGCGCCATCACTGGGGCAGCGCATAACCCGCCGCCTTGATCTCTGCCTGACCCGGCCCCTTGAGCCAGGCCACCAGCGCCTCGACTGCCGCCCCTTTCTTCAATACCAGCCCTTGCTGTTCGATGGGCGGATAGAAGTCGGCCGGCACGGCCCAGGCTTCACTGGTCTTGCCCGCCTCCACCAGGTTGGCCCAGGCGACGAAGCCCAGCTCGGCGTTGCCGGTGTCGACGAACTGCCAGGTCTGGCCGATGTTGGTACCGGTCAACAGGCGGTACTGCTTGGGATCGATCTTGAGATGGTCGAGGGTCGCCATGGCGGCGGTGCCGTAGGGGGCGGTTTTCGGGTTGGCGATGGCGAGGTTGCCCTTCCAGCCGCGCAGGGTTGCCTCGTCAGGAGCCGGCCCCCCCTTCTGCCACAGACCCAGCTGGCCGATGGCGTAGGTGAAACGTTCGCTGCCCTTGCCCTCCTGCTCCAGCTTCTGCGGGGTTTTCACATCGGCGGAGAGGAAGAGGTCGAACGGGGCACCGTGGCTTATCTGGGTGTAGAGCACCCCGGTCGCGGCGGAGGAAATGGCCAGGGTATGGCCGGTCTTGGCGGTGAACGCCTTGCCGATGCGCTCTATGGTGCCTTTGAAGTTGGCGGCCACGGCCACCTTGACCTCATCGGCCTGCACGGCACCTGCCTGCAGTGCACTGGCGCAGACCCCTGCGATGACAACGGATAACAGCGGTTTCATTCCTTTACCTCCTGAATGGGGCCGCTTCTATCGGTCCCCAGCCAAGGGGGCGGCCCCGAAAACAGGGGCCGCGGCTCCCGATGAGCCAGCCCCCTTGAACAGGTCAAGCTTGCCAGCGGGCGGCGGCAGTGTTGTCGCTCTCCTTGGCCTCGACCCAGCGTTGTACTCCTTCGGCGGTCAGCTCTTTTTTCCAGAACGGCGCCCGGGTTTTCAAAAAATCCATGATGAAGTGGCAGGCCTCGAAGGCCGCCTCGCGGTGAGCGCTGCTCACCACCACCAGCACGATCTGATCGCCGAGCAGCAGCTCGCCGATGCGGTGGATCAGGGTGCACTCCTGCAAGGGCCAGCGGCTGCGGGCCTCGGCCACTATGTCCGTCAGCGCCTTCTCTGTCATGCCGGGGTAGTGCTCGAGGGCCAGCCCCTTCACGTGCTCCCCCTGATTGAAGTCGCGCACCTTGCCGACAAAACTGACCACGGCGCCGGTGTCCTGCCGGGCGGCGAGACGGGCATATTCATCGGCCAGCGAGAAGTCTTCCCGCTGCACCAGGATGCGATCGGTCATGGTTGCCTCGCTCATCATCAGCCTCCGGTCACCGGCGGGAAGAAGGCGACCTCATCGCCATCATGGAGGGGCGTATCCAGCGGCACCAGGGTCTGGTTTACCGCCACCAGCAGTTTGCCCGCCTCCAGCGCCAACGCCCACTTGTCGCCGCGCTCACTTAAGGCGCTGCGCAGCTGCTCGGCAGTCGCGTAGTCGCAAGGCAGGCTCAGCTCGTCGCAGCCGACCAACTCACGCACCTGCGCAAAAAACAGAACCTTGATCATGCCTGCTCTCCTTTGGTCGCACCCAGCTGAAAATGGCCGGACTTGCCGCCCTTTTTCTCCACCAGCCGCACCTGTTCGATCACCATGTCCTTTTGCACCGCCTTGCACATGTCGTAGATGGTCAGTGCCGCCACCGACGCGGCGGTCAGCGCTTCCATTTCAACCCCCGTCTTGCCCGAGAGCTTGCAGAGGGTGCGAATATGGACCCTATTTTGCTCCGCCTGGGGTTCTATCTCTACCTCAACCCGGGTCAATGCCAGCGGATGGCAGAGGGGAATGAGATCCGAGGTCTTCTTGGCCGCCATGATGCCGGCGATGCGGGCGGTGGCGAACACGTCCCCCTTGTGGTGCTGACCGCTCAGGATCAGGGCCAGGGTGTCGGGAGCCATGGCGACAAACGCCTCGGCGCGGGCTTCACGCTCGGTCACCTGCTTGTCGGTCACATCCACCATGTGGGCTTCGCCGCTCTGGTTGAGATGGGTCAGGCCGGGCTGAGGCTGCTTGGATTCGGTCGGGTTCATCAGAGGCCCTCAAAGATGGGAGACAAAGTTGCACGGCTTGGTGCGGGCATCAAGCTGATCGCGGATAAGTTTCTCCCACCCCAGCTGGCAGGCACCGGTAGAGCCCGGCAGGCAGCAGATCAGGGTGCGATTGGCGAGACCCGCCAGCGCGCGGCTCTGCATGGCGGCACCCTTGATGTCGGCGAAGGAGAGCTGGCGAAACAGTTCGCCAAAGCCCTGCACTGTGCGTTCGAACAGAACCCCGACCGCCTCGGGCACCCGGTTCTGCTCGTTGAAGCCGGTGCCGCCGTTGATGAGCACCACCTGCACTCCCTCATCGGCGATCCAGTCGCTCACCTGGGCGCGAATACGAAACAGATTGTCGGGGCAGAGCGCCCGGTCGGCCAGCTGATGGCCCGATTCAGCGAGGGCGGAAACCAGATAGTCGCCCGAGCTGTCATCGGCAGCGGTGCGGCTGTCGGAGACCGTCAGCACGGCGATCTTGAGGGGAATGAATGCGTTGTGTTTCTGTCCCATGGGCAGCTCCTGATGGCAAAGGACCGTGAGCAAAGAGAAGAAGAAAAGCGGCCAGGATCCCGGCTGACAGCGTTCGCTGGTGCCACGGTTCATACCCGCCCGGGCTGAACCTTTGACCTTGCTGTCATGCGCTGCGACTCACGGCGGGCCGATTCTATCAAAACTCGCACCAGAGGGGGGATTTAAAGGAGGCACAGTGGTGCTTTTGCCCTGGCCGGGCGAAGTATGAACGAGGCCGGGTGAACCCGGCCTCGTTGCTGGTGCAGGCTTAGAAGCCCTTCACCCCTGTCATGTCGGGCAGCTGGTGAGCAATGCCCTTGTGGCAGTCGATACAGGTGCTCTCGCCGCTGGCGAGGCTGGTGGAGTGCATCTGGGCACCCCGTTTGCCTTGCAGGGAGAAGTCCATGTATTCGAAGTTGTGGCAGTTGCGACACTCCCTCGAATCCGTGTCCTTCATCCGCTTCCACTCCCGCTCGGCCATCTCGCGCCGGTGCGACTCGAACTTCTCGCGGGTGTCCACCTTGCCGGTGATCATGCCCCACAGCTCCTTGGAGGCCTGCACCTTGCGGATGATCTTGTAGGTCCACTCGTGCGGCACGTGGCAATCCGGGCAGCTGGCCCGCACGCCGGAGCGGTTGGCATAGTGGATGGTGTCGCGGTACTCCACGAACACGTTGTCCTTCATCTCGTGGCAGCTGGTGCAGAACTTTTCGGTGTTGGAGGCTTCCATGGCGGTGTTGAAACCGCCCCAGAAGATGACCCCGCCGAAGAAGCCCATCAGCAGCAGTACCCAGAGGGCTGCCTTCGAGGGGGACTTGAAGGTGGTCCACAGACGCTGGATAAAGCCGGGTAATTTCATCTATGGGTTCCTCAGTTCAAGGCTTCAACTGGTTTAAACGTATTTTCCACCAGCGGCTTGGCATCCGCTTGCGGCACGTGGCACTGCAGGCAGAAGTAGCGGCGGGGGGACACCTCTCCCAACGTCATGCCGTCACGGGTCTCGAAGTGAGTCGGGCTGATCTTGGGGGCCTTCATGGCGCTGGCGTTCTTGAAGCTGTGACAGGCCAGGCACTTGTTGACCTTGTTGTCCACTTCATAGTTGCGGGTGTCGTGGGGGATCAGCGGGGGCTGATGCATGTACTGGCGATCGTAGAGATCACCATCCTTGCGAAAGTTCTTCATGGGGGCCGCGTCGGCATCCGTCACCAGATCCGTGCTTCCCCGCTCCGACTTGATGCCCCCCGTGCTGTTGGTGATCTCGGGGACTGCCGCCATCAAGGAACCTGCCATCAGACAGGCCAGCATTGCTCCAATCAGCTTCTTCATTATTTGTTCTCCGACGTTTTCTCTGCCTTGACGGCAAAACCTACAGTGATTTCAAAAACTTGCTCCGCGCAGACATCGATGCAACGGCCGCAGTTGGTACACTCCTGAGCCGCAATCAAGGGCCCGTGACCACGCTTGGCACCGTGAACGGGGCCGCGCAGGATGGGACGTTCCGGGCAGACCGCATAACAATCCATGCAGTTGCTGCACCGCTCGCGCCCCTTGGCAGAAATCTTGATGAACCCGACCCGGTTGACCAGGGCATAGAAAGCCCCTACCGGACAGAGATGACCACACCAGCCCCGCTCCACCACGAAGAGGTCGAACAGGAACAGCACCGTCAGCAAGGCCCAGCCCGCCCCCATGCCGAACAACAGGCCGCGCAGGGTAAGCGACACCGGATTGACCAGCTCCCACACCAGCACACCGGTGATGGCCGGCGCCACCAGCACCATGGCCAGCAGCCAGTAGCGGGTGGAGCGGTTGAACTGACCGTTGCCCTTGAGACCTAGCCTTCCCCTGAGCCAGGCGGCGGCATCCGTGACCAGGTTGACCGGACAGACCCAGGAGCAGAACACCCGCCCCCCGACCAGCCAGTAACCCGCGAGCACCAGCCCGGCCCCCAGCCAGAGGGTGGGGATAGGCCAATGTCCCGCCGCCAACGACTGCAGCAGGGTCAGCGGATCCGTGAGCGGCACCGTCTCCAGCAACAGTGAGCTGGAGAGGTTGCCCTCGAGGATCCAGATGCCCGCCAGCGGTCCCAGCAGGAACAACCCCAGCACGCCAAACTGGCTGAGCCGGCGCAACAGCAGGAAGCGGTGTGACCGCCACCAGCCGAGCCTGGCCGTGGCTTCGGCTCCCGGATAACGACTCATAGCCCCTCCGGTTTGCGGGTTGGCAGGGTGAGCCTGTCGCCGATGAGCGACTTGCCCGCCTTCGCCTTCTCTTCCCAGCCGAGCCGGTAGTGGTGGCCCAGCTCCCCCTTGGCGAGCTGACGAGGCACCACCTTGATGGCAGCCTCTTCCAGCACGCAGGCGTGCTCGCACTTGCCGCAGCCGGTGCAGACATCGCTGTGCACCGTGGGCAGGAACATGGCGTGCTTGCCGGTGCGCTGGTTGTGCTGCAGCTCCAGGGTGATCGCCTTGTCGATGAGCGGGCAGATCCGATAGCAGACATCGCAACGCAGCCCCAGGTAGTTGAGGCAGGTCTCGTGATCGATGAGCACCGCCACCCCCATCCGCGCCTGATCGATGTCGGTCATGGCCTGATCCAGCGCCCCGCTCGGGCAGGCCGCCACGCAGGGGATGTCGTCACACATCTCGCACGGCACGGCGCGCGCCTTGAAGTAGGGGGTGCCGGTGGTCACGGGTTCAAACAGCCGGGCGAGCTTGAGGGTGTCGTAGGGGCAAGCCTCGACGCAGAGCCCACAGCGCACGCAGGCGCCGAGGAACTCGGCCTCGTCGAGGGCGGCCGGCGGGCGCAGCGCCTGGGCAGGCACGGCCTGCACCTGCTGACGCGCCATGCCGCCGAGCCCCACGCCAAGCAGGCCCACACCGCAGGCCCCCTTGGCCATGTCGGCCAGAAACTGGCGCCGACTACGACTCATCTCGCGCTCCCCGCCTTATGCCTTGACGACCTTGACGGCGCACTTCTTGTAATCCGTCTCTTTGGAGAGCGGATCGGTGGCGTCCAGAGTCAGCTTGTTGACCAGCTGGCTCGCGTCGAAGAAGGGCATGAATACCAGTCCCTTGGGCGGACGGTTGCGACCGCGGGTCTCGACCCGAGTCTTCACCTCGCCACGGCGGGAGGAGACGATCACCTCTTCACCACGGCGCACGCCGCGAGCCTTGGCATCTTCCGGGTGCATGAACAGTACCGCATCCGGGAAGGCGCGATAGAGCTCGGGGACCCGGCGGGTCATGGTGCCGGTGTGCCAGTGTTCCAGCACGCGACCGGTGGAGAGCCACATGTCGTACTCTTTGTCCGGTGCCTCGGCGGCCGGCTCATAGGGCAGCGCGAAGATCACCGCCTTGCCGTCAGGCTTGCCGTAGAAACGCACCCCCTCGCCCGCTTTCACGTAAGGGTCGAACCCTTCGCGATAGCGCCACAGGGTCTCTTTGCCGTCCACCACAGGCCAGCGCAGGCCACGGGCTTCGTGATACTGATCGAACGGCGCCAGATCGTGGCCATGACCGCGCCCGAAGGTGGCGTACTCTTCGAACAGCCCCTTCTGGACGTAGAAACCAAAGTGCTCTGCCTCGTCGTTCAGCGCCCCCTTGCTCTGCTCTTTCGGGTACTGGTTGACCTGACCGTTGGCATAGAGCACGTCGAACAGGGTCTTGCCCTTCACTTCCGGCATCTTGGCGATGAGCTCCGCCGGCCACACCTCTTCCACGGTGAAGCGCTTGGAGAACTCCATCAGCTGCCACAGATCGGACTTGGCCCCTTCCGGTGCCTTCACCTGCTGGTGCCAGAACTGGGTGCGACGCTCGGCGTTGCCGTAGGCCCCCTCTTTCTCCACCCACATGGCGGTCGGCAGGATGAGGTCGGCCGCCTGGGCAGTTACAGTCGGGTAAGGGTCGGAGACCACGATGAAGTTGGCCGGGTTGCGATAACCGGGCAGCCCCTCTTCGTTCATGTTCGGGCCGGCCTGCATGTTGTTGTTGCACATCACCCAGTAGGCGTTGAGCTTGCCATCCTTGAGCATGCGGTTTTGCAGCACGGCGTGATAGCCCACCTGCTCCGGGATGGTCCCTTCCGGCAGCTTCCAGATCTTCTCGGCGATGGCGCGGTGCTTGGGTTCGGTCACCACCATGTCGGCCGGCAGACGGTGAGCGAAGGTGCCCACTTCACGGGCGGTACCGCAGGCGGAGGGCTGACCGGTCAGGGAGAAGGGACCGGAACCCGGCTGGGAGATCTTGCCGGTCAGCAGGTGAATGTTGTAGCAGAGGTTGTTGGCCCAGACACCGCGGGTGTGCTGGTTAAACCCCATGGTCCAGTAGGAGACCACCTTCTTGCTCGGATCGGCATAGAGCTGGGCCAGCTTCTCGAGCTTGTCCTTGGAGACGCCGGAGAGCTTGGAGACGGACTCCAGATCGTAATCCGCCACGAACTTGGCGAAGTCGTCGAAGCTCATCGGGGTGGAGTCGCCGTTGTCCGGGTTCTTGGCCTTCTGCTGCAGCGGGTTGGTGGGACGCAGGCCGTAGCCGATATCCGTGGTGCCCTTGCGGAACTGGGTGTGCTTGTTGACGAACTCCCAGTTCACCTTGTCGTTCTGGATGATGTAGTTGGCGATGTAGTTGAGGATCGCCAAGTCGGTCTGCGGGGTGAACACCATGCCGTTGTCCGCCAGCTCGAAGCTGCGATGCTCGAAGGTGGAGAGCACGTGTACCTGCACGTCCTGGTGGGACAGGCGGCGATCGGAGATACGCGACCAGAGGATGGGGTGCATCTCGGCCATGTTGGAGCCCCACAGCACGAAGGCGTCGGCCTGCTCGATGTCGTCGTAGCAGCCCATGGGTTCATCCATGCCGAAGGTACGCATGAAGCCCACGACCGCGGACGCCATGCAGTGACGGGCATTGGGATCCAGGTTGTTGGTACGCAGACCGGCCTTCATCAGCTTGGCGGCGGCATAGCCTTCCCACACGGTCCACTGGCCGGAGCCGAACATGCCGACGGCGGTCGGGCCCTTCTCTTTCAGGGTGGCCTTGAACTTCTCGGCCATGATGTCGAAGGCCTGATCCCAGCTGATGGGGGCGAAGTTGCCGTTCTTGTCGAACTTGCCGTTGGTCATGCGCAGCATGGGCTGGGTCAGCCTGTCCTGACCATACATGATCTTGGACAGGAAGTAACCCTTGATGCAGTTAAGACCGCGGTTGACCGGTGCATCGGGATCGCCCTGGGTCGCCACGACACGCCCATCCTGGGAACCCACCAGCACGGAACAGCCGGTACCGCAGAAACGGCACGGCGCCTTGTCCCAGGTGATGGCAGTCTTGTCGGTACTGGTGATCAGATTGGCCGCCAGCGTGGGGGCACTGACACCAGCCACGGCAGCGGCTGCCGCCACCGCGTTGGCCTTCATAAAGTCGCGTCGACTCAGCTTCATGGCATATCCTCACATTGCTTATCGCGTAAGTTGTCGAGTGTATCGAACTGGTTTTGGCTCAGGGCGGCGAACTAGAACCCTGGCGTCGTTTTTCTGTGCATCCATGGCGGCCATCATGATGAGTCACGCAGGCTCGGCCTTATGGCACTACTCCTTGCACTGGGCATCGAGCTCATCGAACTGGTGGTAAATCAGGGCGGCGGACAGCACGCCCGGCATCGCATTGATGGCGTCGATGGCCGTCATGATGGGCCGCTGGCTTGGGCCTTCCAGGGTCACCACCAGCTTGCCCTCATCACTGACTGCATGGATCTCGGCCCCCTCGAGGGTGGCAATCTGCTCTGCGAGCCGATGACGCAAGGAGGGCTGGGTCAGCACCACCAGGCTCGATACATGGAACTCTTGTTTCATTGTGGCTCCTGCTTCACACACATCTTGCTTCATCTGGACTCCTCGCTGGCGGGGGCTCCCACCCGGATGCTGCCGACCGGACAATCCTTCACACAGGCACCGCAACCGGTGCAGGCTGCAGCCTCGATGCTGGGGGTCGGCACCCGGCCCAGCACGGGGGAGAAATGGATCGCCCGGGGCTCGCAGCTGTCCTGGCAGCGCTGGCAGAACACCTGACCCTGAGCCAGACAGCTGGCTTCAATATGGGCGATGTATTGCCAGGGCGCCTCCGTGGTCGGACGAAATATCGGCATTTTGCAAGCGGCGACACACTCCCCACAGAAGGTGCACTCACCGCGCAGAAAATCCACGGTCGGGAAACCGCCATCGCCCTTGACCAGGATCTGCTCCGGGCAGGCCGTGAGACAGTCACCGCAGCGGGTGCAGTCGGCGGCAAAATCGGACCAGGCGACGGACCAGGGCAGTTGCACCCGAGGTTCATTCGATGTCAGACGACCCCGAAACAGACTGCGACGCGACAGGTTGACCCCATCCGGCATAACGGCTCCTTGTTGCAGGTGATGGCGCACGAGTGAGTCCCATGACAGGTATTTTCAATACCTATTATAAGAGTGGGTGTATATTGCGGCCCTGACAAGTTCAGGGATATACCACCAGGGAGATAAACAGGGGGGATTCTTGCGCTGGATCAAACCCTTGGCGCAGGAAAGAACAACGGGGGCAAGACAAAATACCCCCATTTGAGGATTGCTTATTAATCGATGGCTATTTTTTCGAGCGAGGCCGCTCAGCCACCGATGGAGGCCAGATGCGGGGTCATGCCGGCATTGCCTTCGTGCAGCCTGTGGGTCGCCGCCTTGCCGGCAAGGGCGCTGCGGATCCGCTGCTGCAATTCATCCTGCTGGCCGTCATCCGTCAACAGATCACGCAGTTCCACCCCGTGGTCGCCGAACAGGCAGAGGTGCAGCTTGCCGAGGGAAGAGACCCGCAGCCGGTTGCAACCGGCACAGAAATCCTTGCTGTAGGGCATGATGAGCCCGACCCCGCCCATCGACTCCGGATGCATGAATACCTGGGCGGGGCCATCGTCGTCGCCACGCAGCTGCTGCAACCAACCGGCATCGAGCAGACGCTGTTTGATGAGCGCCCCGCTGGCGTGATGATCGCGAAACAGGGTATCCATCTCGCCGGTCTGCATCAGTTCGATGAAACGCAGCTCGATGGGCTGGTGCCGGATCCAGGCCAGGAAGGCATCCAGCTGATGGTCGTTGAGACCCTTGAGCAACACGGCGTTGATCTTGACCGACTTGAAGCCGGCGGCCAGCGCAGCTTCGATCCCCTCCATCACCTCAGCCAACTTGTTCTCGCCGGTGATCTGGTGGAACTGGCGCGGATCCAGGCTGTCGACGCTGACGTTGAGGGCGGTCAGACCCGCATCGAACCACTCTTTGGCACGCTCTTTCAAACGATACCCATTGGTGGTCATGGCCACCTTCTCGATGCCGGGGGTATTGGCCACCGTCTCTATGATGGCGGTGAAGTCCCGGCGCAGGGAGGGTTCCCCGCCGGTCAGACGCACCTTGCGAGTGCCCATGGCGGCAAAGCCACCGACGACGCGGCGGATCTCTTCGAGAGAGAGAAAGGGCTGGCGCCCCGCCTTGCCACCGGCCGGTGGCCGATAGCCATCCGGCAAACAGTAGGTACAGCGAAAATTGCACACGTCGGTGACCGACAGGCGCAAATAGTAAAAACGACGGGAAAAACCATCTTGCAGTGGCGACATAAACACCTTTCCAAATACGGGAGGCCAGGGCATTTCTTTCCTGACCCTTACAGCTCGAACATCGGCTGACGGCGGTTTCCCCCTATCATGAGGACTTAGGCAAAACCGCTCGGAGTTCATCTAGTTTTTCGATGCTAGCACAAGTTGGAGTACACTCCCATGCTACTTTGTGGGGTTATTGTCTGCAGTGAAGGAAGAGAGCCGGCATGGGAAAGTGGTTCAAAGTACATTCGGTCAGCAGCGCCATCGGGCGCTCCATGGTGCTCATCCTGTTCATGGCGAGCCTTATCGCCGTGGTGGCCATGGTGACCCTGTTCTATTCGGTGCCCGATGCCAAGGCGATCAACCTCTCCGGCTCCCTGCGGATGCAGGCCTACCGGATGGCCTACGAGATTGAGCAGGGCCAGCAGGTGCTGAGCCGGCTCGATCAGTTCGAGCAGACCCTGCACGCCGCCGAGCTGCAGGAGACCCAGCGCTGGATCACGCCAGCCTCCCTGCGTCGCACCTACGGCGAGGTGCTGCAGCAGTGGCAGGTGATGCGCGAGCACATCGAGAATGCCACCCCGCGGCGCTATACGGATAACACAGAGCAGTTTGTCGCCGCCATCGATGACTTCGTCAACCAGATGCAGTATCACGTGGAGTTCAAGGTGCGCATGCTGGCGCTGGCCGAAGGGCTGGGGCTGCTCTCCATCATCACCATCGCCTGGTTCACGGTGCGCTTTACCCGCCAGCAGGTGGTGGCCCCGCTCAACCAGCTGGTCTATTGCGCCCGCCAGATCCAGCGCCAGGAGTTCGATCTGACCCTGCCCCCCCGCTGCGAAAACGAACTGGGGGAGCTGTCAGGGGCCTTCGTCACCATGGCCGACGAGCTCGGCAAGCTCTACCGGGAGCTGGAGAGCAAGGTGGAAGAGAAGACCGCCAAGCTGCAGCAGGCCAACGACACCCTCTCCTTCCTCTACAGCACAGCCCAGAAGCTGCACGCGGCGCCGCTGAGCCGGCGCACCCTGCTCAAGCTGCTGGAGCGGGCGGCGGCCCACCAGCACATCGACTACATCCGGCTGACCCGTTTCGAGCACAACGCCATGCCGGACTACATCACCGGCCGCAAGGGTTGGCCCGGCGATCTGGAGGCGGTGGTCAGCTTCTATCTGCAGATGGACGAGCAGGAGTATGGCCGGCTCGACGTCATCAGCAGCCACCCCATCGACGAGCGGCTGATGAAGAACTTCTCCATGCTGCTGGCCCAGGTGCTGCACAAGGATCAGACCCTGCTGCAACACCAGCGCCTGCTGCTGATGGAAGAGCGGGCCGTCATCGCCCGCGAGCTGCACGACTCTCTGGCCCAGGCTCTTTCTTATCTCAAGATCCAGGCTACCCTGCTCAAGCGTTCGTTTGCCAAGGGGGATACCGCCAAGGCCGAAGCCGCCATGCAGCAGATCGACGAGGGGCTTGGCAGCGCCTACACCCAGCTGCGCGAGCTGCTCGGCACCTTCCGCCTCAGCATTGGTGACGCCAATCTCGGCGAAGCCATCAAGGTGATGCTGGAGCAGCTCAAGCCGCAGACCCAGGCCGAGATAAGGCTCCATTACGGTCTGGCCGATACCGACCTAGAGGCGGGTCAGCACATTCACATTTTGCAGCTGATCCGTGAGGCAGTCCTCAATGCCATCAAACATGCCAGCGCACAAGTGATTGATGTTAGCTGTGAGACCCTCGCCGATGGTAACATCCAGGTTCAGATTTCAGATGATGGTGTCGGAATAGGGATCGCAAGCTCGGCGGTCAACCACTACGGCCTGAGCATCATGAACGAGCGTGCCAACAAGCTGCATGGCCTGCTGACCATCAGCGAAAGGCCGCCCAGAGGCACCTGCGTACATCTGACCTTTCCCACCAGCCTAACAAGAGACGCCTGATGGACGAGATGAAATATAGTGTTCTGGTCGTGGATGACCATCCCCTCATGCGCAAAGGGATTGTGCAACTGCTGGCACTGGAAGAGAACATCGAGGTCGTCGGTGAAGCTTCCAATGGTACCGACGCCGTCGCCATGGCCAAGGAGTCCGAACCGGACCTGATCCTGCTCGACCTCAACATGAAAGGTCTCTCGGGCCTGGACACCCTCAAGGCGCTGCGCGCCGAGGAGGTGACCTCCCGGGTAGTGATCCTGACCGTCTCCGATGCCCGTCAGGATGTGGTGGCCTTGCTCAAGGCCGGCGCCGACGGCTACCTGCTCAAGGACACCGAACCCGATATGCTGCTGGCCCAGCTGGCAGACGTGATGACCGGCAAGCAGATCCTGAGCGAACCGCTGCGCCCCTACCTAGAGAACATCTACGAGCTGGATCACCTGCAGCAGAAGCTGGAGAGCTTAACGCGTCGCGAAATGCAAATCCTGCGTGAAATTGCAAAGGGCCTCTCCAACAAACAGGTCGCCTCCGTGCTCCATATTTCCGAAGGCACGGTCAAGGTTCACGTCAAAAGCCTGCTCAAGAAACTCGAGGCGCAAAGCCGCGTGGAAGCGGCTGTCATGTACCTGGAGCAGCGTAACTAAGCCCCCTTTTTACCCAGCCAAAGCCACCGTCCGGTGGCTTTTTTTATCCTCTGGCACAGTCGCTGCATTGTCCTGTTCAGTAACAACTGAATGGAGGATGGAACATGAAACTTCAACCTTTGGCACTGTTCCCCTTGCCTTCCCACATCCTGCCTGGTGGCAAGCTTCCTCTGCGTTTGTTTGAGCCGCGCCACCTGCAGATGCTCAAAGAGTCATTCATCAATGACCAGGGGTTTGGCATCGTGATGGAAGAGGCAACCACCTCGGGCAAGTCGGGTCGGATCCTGCCGGTCGGCACCCGGGTCAAAGTCACCGACTTTTACACCCTGAATGACGGCCTGCTCGGTGTCACCGTGCTCGGCATGGAACGATTCTGCATCCACGAGATGGAGACGGACGAGCTGGGTCTGCGCCGGGCCAAGGTCGAGGCCCTGCCCAACTGGCCGAGCACCCACTCCAATTTCAGCGACAAGCCGCTGGTCACCCGGTTGCAGGAAGTGTTCGAACAATATCCGGAGCTCGACGAGCTCTATCCGGACAAGCGGTTTGACGATGCAGCCTGGCTCTGCCAACGCTGGCTCGAGATCCTGCCGATGCCGATCTATGAGAAGCAGATGTTGATTGCCAAACAAAATAGCGAAGCGGCTCGTCAATTCTTGCGCCGACTGATCGCACAGTGAGTCAATTCGGGCTTTGCAAAATGCAAACATTCCGATAATGAAAATGTCAATTTCGCATTTTGCAAATTTCAGGACGCAATAAAAACCGATAATCGCGCTGCAAGCCCTGTAAAACCGGTTCTGAAAAGTTGGCATGACTTTTTCATATAGAATCGTACAACCCGATTTATCCCGTGCTCTCTTCAGTATTTGCTGAAGAATTGGTCAACCACCCAGGTTGACCATTTTTTTTAGCTGCGATTCGCTGATGCGGGATGAAAATGGCGTTGCAGACACTCTCGCAGCCGCATCAGACTGATGGGCTTGGCCAAAAAGTCATCCATGCCCTGCGCCAGGCAACGGGCCCTGTCTTCCGCCATGGCATTGGCCGTCAGCGCCACTATGGGCATGCGGTAACCCAGCTCCCGCAAGCGGCGGGTCGCCTCCAGTCCATCCATCTGCGGCATCCGCATGTCCATCAGAATGAGATCCGGCTGTTGCTGCGCGACCTGCGCCAGCGCCTCCAGTCCGTTGGCGGCCACTCTGACCCGGCTCACCAGCTTCTGCAGCATGAGCGAGACCACCAGCTGATTGACCGGGCTGTCCTCCACCACCAGCACATCCAGAGCCTGAATGGGCTGCTGATCCGGCTCGGGTCGGCTGCTGCACTCGCATGGCAGCGCCATGCCCGGCAAATCGAACCAGAAACAGCTGCCCTCGCCGGGGGCACTGCGCAGATGGATGCTGCCCCCCATCAATTCCACCAGCCGCTTGCTGATGGCCAGCCCCAGTCCGGTGCCGGAGAAACGGCGGGTCGCCGAGCTGTCCACCTGGGAGAAGGGCTCAAACAGCAGGGCCTGATCCTCGGCCGAGATGCCGATCCCGGTGTCGGTCACCGTCACCCGCAACTGCTGATCATGCCACTCCAGCTGCAACAACACCCGACCCGCGCTGGTGAATTTCACCGCGTTGCCAAGCAGGTTGCTGATCACCTGAGAGAGGCGCACCGGATCCCCTTGCAACTGGGCCGGCACGGCCTCATCAACCTGCCAGCGCAGATCGATGCCCTTGGCGACAGCCCGCGCCAGCAATGGCTCGATGAGGGACTTGCAGAGCTGGGCCGGCTGCAGCGTCTCGCAGTGAAACTCCAGGGTGTGAGACTCAATCTTCGAAAAATCGAGTACGTCGTCGATGATGGTCTGCAGCAGGCGCGCCGCATGGGTAGCATGGCCAAGCAGCGTCTGCTGCTGGGGTTCGAGCTGGGCGTGTTGCAGCAGATCAAGCATGCCCAGCACCGCGTTCATGGGAGAGCGGATCTCATGGGTCATCATGGCCAGAAACTGCGACTTGGCACGGTTGGCTGCTTCCGCTTCGTCCCGCGCCCTGGCCAGCTCCTGCTCACGGCGGATCTGGTTGCCCACATCCCGCGCCGTGCCCCGATAGCCGATGAAAACACCGGCCGCGTCGAAACAGGGTTCGGCGTTGATCTCCATCCAGCGCGGCCCCCGCGCCAGGCTGACCTGCACCCGCACCGCCCGTACCGGCAGGTGCAGGCCGATGAGCCGGCGGTACTTGCCCCATTCGGGATCCCGCCTGTCATAGGCGTAGTCGTAGAGACTCTGGCCAGTCTGATGCACCAGCATCTCTTCCTGCTGGCCAGGGGCCGAGACGTAGCTCAGCCTGTGCTCGGTATCCGTCTCCCAGAACCAGTCGGAGGCCATGCCGGCAAAGCTGCGAAAACGCAGCTCACCCGCCTGCAACGCCAGGGTCTTGAGTTCAACCTGCTCCTGCAAGCGGGCCCGATAAGCGATGTTGACCAATGCCTGGGAGATGAGCGGCCGGCAGCGCTGCATGGCGGCCTTGCTCTTGAGATCGAAGGTGCCCATCAGGGAGTGGCGGCAGATGAGCACGCCGGAGAAACCGGGGGCCCGCAGCCCCGTCATCATGACGCTGGCCCAGCCCGTCACATCAGCCAGCGGCGCCAGCTCGGGCAACTGGGTCGGGTCATAGATGACCAGAGTCTCCCCCTCGATAGCCCGGGAGAAGATAGGAGTCAGCTGCCAGGGGCGACCCACCTCCCCCTCCTGGGTGCTGAGGTGGGTCAGCCCCCCCTCGCCCTCCCAGGCCACCACATCCGCGTGTTCGAAGCCGATGAAGGGTTTCAGCACCTGGATGAGGCTGTCCAGCACCTGCTCCAGCGTCTGGGCATCGGCCAGGGTGGCTACCCCGCACAGCAGGGTTTGCGACTCCTGCCGGTATTTAGCCTCGCGCTCCCGACAGCGCACCAGCTCCACTAGGGTGGTCTGCAGCTTGTCGCCAAGGGCTTCCAGTTCCGTATTACCAATCATCTTGTTTCCAGCACAGTGTCAGCTGTCGAGAAAGATCACACTCGATATCATCAGGTTGCCGTGTGCCAGCTCACCGTGTGGCAGACGCCCCTGCTCACCGAAGGTGAACGGGGTGATGAAGGGGATGTCCCCCAGCCGGGTATGAAATTGATCGACAAATTGGCATAAGCTATCACCAAGAGCCAAGCGGCAACCAGCACAAAAGATCACGAGGGCACCAAACGGCTGCATCTCGGTGGCCATGCCGTACTCTGGCTCGATGCGGGTCGCATTCAGACAGCGTTGCAACAGGCCCTCCTGGCTGCTGTACATCAGCAGCAACCGCTCCCCGACCTGAGTATCGGTAAAGAGGCGCAATCCGCCACCTTCTGTCACGGCTTCGGGGTGGGAGAGCTTGTAATAGGGCATGTCATCCAGGGTGCCAACCTGCCTGGCCAGCGGAGACAAGGTGGTTTCCCGCAGGATGGGCCCCACCGGCCAGGGCGTCGTGCGTCCAGTCCAGCGGGCATAGACGGTGGCGGCCGGTTCATCGTCAATGGTGAGGATCTCACGTCCTGCCAACGCCGTGATGATGCCGCGCTGTTCGGTGGGGACATAGCCGGAGTGGAACTGGAACGCCAGCTGGCAATCGGGATAGAGCACCGCCAGCACCACCCCCTCGCGAGTACTGCCCTCGTCCCAGCACAACTGCCACTCCCCGCTCACGCTGTTGTCGGCGGCGGAGCCGCCGACCACCGGCACCGTTGTACCCAGCTCGGCTTCGATGCTCTCCAGCATCGCCTCCTCCTGGCCCGGGCTTGCATGCAACAAGATGAGCTGCGGCAATTCACCGGGGCGACCCCCGTCAGCAATGGCGCTGCGCAGCAGCTGGCGCACATCGACGGCAGCCCCCGCCTGACCCGCCACACCGTAGGCGCCCTTGTCATCGTAGATGGCCGCAACCGCCACCCCCCGCCCCTGGCGGGCATGGTGGCCGGTCTGGGTCATGACCCCGCCGCAGGAGCTGCAACCGATCAGCCGGGACGACGGGAACTGCTGTTTGAAGTGATGACGCAGTTCCTCGGCATCATGAGCCTGAGTAAAATAGACCAACAACAGCGAAGGGGAATCGGGTGATTGAGCGAGCAGCCGCTCACTGATCTGTCGGGCAGCCAGCAGGGAGGTCTCTTCAAGAGAGTGAGCCGTCAGAAAGTTCAACACCATCTCCTAGTTGTGCATGATGCTGGGGGTAAGCAAAAATCATACCTTAATCAAACAATTATCCCGTTTCATCGACTAGAATGCTCTCAATCGAGACCAACCGCAGGACAGCCGCATGTGGCAAAAGAACATCAATGATTTTGACCGGGTCGTCGCCATCGGTGGCGGCCATGGCATGGGCCGCGTGCTCTCGTCCCTCTCGTTCCTGGGATCGCGCCTGACCGGCATCGTCACCACCACGGATGATGGCGGCTCCACCGGCCGACTGCGCAAGAGCCAGGAGTGTATCGCCTGGGGTGATCTGCGCAACTGTTTGAATCAACTGGTCACCGATCCCAGCATCGGCAGCCTGCTGTTCGAGTATCGCTTCGCCGGTCGTGGTGAACTGGCCGGCCACAACCTCGGCAACCTGATGCTGCTGGCACTCGACAACCTCTGCGTGCGCCCTCTTGATGCTATCAAGCTCATCAGCGACATGCTGAAAATAGAGTCACAATTGTTACCCATGTCTGAATTTCCCACCGACCTGTGTGCCCACACCGTCTGTGGCAACCAGATCCTGGGGGAAGTCTCCATCGATCAGCTCGATACCCCGCCGCTCTCACTCAGCCTGAGCCCCGAGGTTCCGGCCACCCGCGAGGCGGTACAGGCGCTGGAGCAGGCCGACATGATCATTCTGGGGCCCGGCAGTTTTCTCACCTCCATCATGCCCCCGCTGCTGCTGGCGGAAGTGGCGCAGGCCATCAACGAGAGCAACGCCATGCTGGTGTTCATCTGCAATCTGGTGGCGGAGAATGGCCCGGCTGGCCAGCTCAGCCTGCTCGATCAGTGGCGCTGGCTGGAATCACGGGTCGGTACGGGACGGCTCGATGCCATCCTTGCTCCTGCAGGAGAGTACCAACCTGAACTGGCTGGCAGGTTGATCCAGGCCGATCTGGGTGAAGCCGCGCTGCCCCATCGCCATGATCGCCTGAAACTGAAACTGGCCCTGGACAGGGTGATCCAGCAACTGGTCAATCAACGCTAGCGGGCAGGTGGAGTCCGGCAAGTCCGGCGCCCATGCGCCGGCTTCCCGGGCTCAATGGTAGTTGGCAAGGTGGGAGAGCACCTGAGGCAGAGATTGTTCCAGCTCGTTGAGCAGACGGGCGACCTCGGCCCCATCCGCTTGCTTGCAGGCGAGCTCCAGCGCCATCACCTGCTGATAGCTGACTTGAGCACCGTAACTGCCGCAAGAAGACTTCATGCTGTGGGCAAGCCGGGCCAGAGCCGTCCAGTCCTGACGCTCATAGAGCGGGCGTAGTTGAGTGAGCTGCTCGCCCACCTCCTCGATAAACACCGAGATCACCACCGGCATCATCTCCTGGCCGATATCTTCCGCCAACTGTCGCAATACCTTCTGATCCAGCCACTCCATTTCATCATCCTCCCGTGGTATTCAAACAGACCATACTATAGATGCCCGGCATGGTACCGTCACGTCTGCTTCCCTACCAACAATTAGACCCGCACGGGGCATAGGATGAAAAACGTGATCGAGCTCGCCTAACCAGACAATAGATGGCCGAATTGCAACATAATGGTTGCCAATAAATTAACAATTAAATAACAATGACGGCCGTGAGAATGATGCGACTCAGCAACACCTCTCTCATCCCTTTTGCCTGTATGGCTGCTGCGAAGAACCAGGGTAGGATTCTACCCTGGTATTTTTTTACATTGAGATCAGGGTGTTATCACTTCTGATCGGCAGATACCCGCTCACCCAGCCGAAACAGGTTGAACTCGCCAGGCGCCATCCTGACCCAGTCTTCATTGCCGGTCAGCGGCCGCGTGGCAATCAGGGTCACCACATCGTTCGGGGTCGTCTCGCTCTGAAAATCGATGGCGACATCCTCATCCAGCAGACGTGCCTCCCCGAATGGAGCTCGCCGGGTCAACCAGTAGAGGTTGTTGCTGCAATAGGTCATCACGAACTCCCCATCCGACAGCAACATGTTGAATACCCCGAGGCTACGCAGCTCGTCGCACAGGGTCGCCAGATAGCGGAACATGGCGGGGAAATTGGCAGGGCGCCTGGGGTATTTCTGCTCCAGCCGCTCGAGCAACCAGCAGAAAGCGTGCTCGCTGTCGGTATCCCCCACCGGCCTGTGTCGCCCGGTGGCCAGCTTCTTGTAGCCGGTCAACTGACCGTTGTGGGCAAAGGTCCAGTAACGGCCCCACAGTTCACGGGTAAAAGGGTGGGTATTTTCCAGCGACACACAGCCACGGTTGGCCTGGCGGATATGACTGACCACGGCGCGGCTCTTGATGGGCAGCGCCTGCACCAGCCTGGCGATGGGGGACTGAGCGCTGGGTTCGGGATCCTTGAAGGTTCGAAAGCCCTTCCCTTCGTAGAAGGTGATGCCCCAGCCATCCTTGTGGGGTCCCGTCTTGCCGCCGCGCAGCATCAGGCCGGTGAAACTGAAGCAGATATCGGTCGGCACATTGGCACTCATGCCGAGCAGTTCGCACATAGGCTGCGGGCTCCTTGCTTACTTGATCGTCGCACGTTCAAGGGGTCGCCCGGCGGGGATTCAGAACTCTGCCGGCCGACCTCTTGCACCGGATCACGCCGGCCGGAACATAAACCCGCAGGATTCAGCGGTTCCGGCGCGGGATCACATCCTTACTTGGCCATCTCTTTTTCGACCAGCTGGATCAGGATGTGGATCACCTTGATGTGCACTTCCTGAATGCGGTCGGCATAACCGAAGTGCGGCACCCGGATCTCCACATCGGCCAGACCGGCCATCTTGCCGCCATCCTTGCCGGTCAGTGCAATTACCTTCATGCCCTTGGCACGGGCCGCCTCGATGGCCTTCAGGATATTGCCGGAGTTGCCGCTGGTGGAGATGCCGAGCAGCACGTCGCCACGACGGCCGACCGCTTCCACATAGCGGGAGAAGACGTAGTCGTAGCCAAAGTCGTTGGAAACGCAGGAGAGGTGGCTGGGATCGGAGATGGCGATGCCGGCATAGCCGGGACGGTTCTCGCGATAACGGCCAGTCAGCTCTTCGGCAAAGTGCATGGCGTCACAGTGGGAGCCACCGTTGCCACAGGAGAGTACCTTGCCTTCCTGCTTGAAGGAGTCAGCGAGCAGCTTGGCGGCGGCCTCGATGTTCTTCAGATTTTGCTCATCTGCCAGGAACGCCTGGAGCACGCCGGCAGCTTCGGTCAATTCATTGCGGATCAGTTCTTGGTACATGATGTCTCTTCCAAAATATGGGCGGCGCCATTGTCGCACAAGCCAATCCCGGAGTCGCCCCCCGCCCGTCAAGATGGCGCCGGCACTACGTTATGCCGATCACAGAGCCAAGGTAACAAGCTTGTAAACAGCTTGATAAGTTTGTGCGTATGAATTACAACAGAGGCCATATCCAACAGGTCAGACCTCTGGATCAGTTAACCCCCAGTTCACCCAATTTCGGCAACTCATGCAAGGAGCGAAAAATGACGACGACCCTCACTCTGCTCGGAGTGATCCTGGTGATCGGCGCCATGGCTTATCGCCGGGCGTCTCTGTTCACCTCCACGCTGGCCACGGCGGCAGCCCTGATTGCCGGCACCCTCTATGGCCACGTTCCCCTGCTGGTCTGGGTACTGTTTGCGGTGATCGCCATTCCCCTCAATCTGGTGGATTTTCGTCGCAATCAACTGACCAAGCCGCTGTTCAAACTCTACAAGTCCATCATGCCGGAGATGTCCCGCACCGAGAAAGAGGCCATTGAGGCGGGCACCACCTGGTGGGAAGCCGACCTGTTTGCCGGCAACCCGGACTGGAAAAAGCTGCACGCCATCCCGGTCAGCACTCTCTCTGCCGAAGAGCAGGCCTTCCTTGACGGCCCGGTGGAAGAGGTGTGCCGCATGGTCAACGACTGGGAGGTGACCCACGAGCGGGCCGACCTCTCCCCCGAGGTGTGGCAATACCTGAAGGACAACAAGTTCTTCGCCATGATCATCAAGAAGAAATACGGTGGCCTGGAGTTCTCCGCCTACGCCCAGTCCTGCGTGCTGCAAAAGCTGTGCGGCGCCAGCGCCGTGCTCGCCTCCACCGTCGGCGTGCCCAACTCGCTGGGCCCGGGCGAACTGCTGCAACACTATGGCACCGATGAGCAGAAGGATTACTACCTGCCGCGTCTGGCGGTCGGCAAGGAGATCCCCTGCTTCGCCCTCACCAGCCCGGAAGCGGGCTCTGACGCAGGCTCCATCCCCGACTTCGGGATCGTCTGCAAGGGCGAGTGGGAAGGAAAAGAAGTACTCGGCATGCGCCTGACCTGGAACAAGCGCTACATCACGCTTGCCCCCATCGCCACCGTACTGGGCCTCGCCTTCAAGCTGCGTGATCCCGAGCACCTGCTGTGTGACGAAGAGGAGCTCGGCATCACCTGCGCCCTCATTCCGACCCACATCAAGGGTGTCGAGATCGGCCGTCGCCACTTCCCGCTCAACGTACCGTTCCAGAACGGCCCGACCCGCGGCAAGGACGTGTTCGTCCCCCTCGATTTCATCATCGGCGGCCCGGCCATGGCCGGTCAGGGCTGGCGCATGCTGGTCGAATGCCTGTCGGTCGGACGCGGCATCACCCTGCCCTCCAACAGCACAGGCGGCGTCAAGATGCTGGCCCTGGCGAGCGGCGCCTACAGCCGCATCCGACGTCAGTTCAAGCTGCCCATCGGCAAGATGGAAGGCATTGAAGAGCCGCTGGCCCGTATCGGCGGCAACGCCTACATCATGGGCGCCGCCGCCAAACTGACCGTGACCGGTATCGATTTGGGCGAGAAACCCTCGGTCATCTCCGCCATCGTCAAGTACCACCTCACCGATCGTGCCCAGAAGTGCATCATCGATGCCATGGACATCCACGGCGGCAAGGCCATCTGCATGGGCCCCAACAACTACCTGGCCCGTGGCTATCAGGGCGCGCCCATCGCCGTCACGGTGGAAGGGGCCAATATCCTGACCCGCAGCATGATCATCTACGGTCAGGGCGCCATCCGCTGCCACCCCTACGTGCTGCCCGAAATGCTGGCGGCCAGCCACCCGGATCAGGAGCAGGCCCTCAAGGACTTCGACAAGGCGGTGTTCAGCCACGTCGGCTTTGCCATCAGCAACCTGGTGCGCAGCTTCTGGCTGGGTCTGACCGGTGCCCGCTTCGCCGCCGCGCCGTTCAAGGATCAGACCAAGGGCTACTACCAGCAGCTCTCCCGCCTCTCCGCCAACCTGGCGTTCCTGTCGGACATGGCAATGGGTACTCTGGGCGGCGAGCTCAAACGCAAGGAGCGGGTCTCCGCCCGCCTCGGCGACGTGCTGAGTCAGCTCTATCTGGCCTCCAGCGCCCTCAAGCGCTATCAGGACGAAGGCCGCCAGCACGCCGATCTGCCGCTCTTGCACTGGGCACTGCAGGATGCCCTGTTCAAGGCACAGGAAGCGATCGACGAGCTGTTGCGCAACTTCCCGAACCGCTGGATTGGCCTTGCCCTGCGCGCCGTGGTGTTGCCACTGGGCCGCGACCTGAAACGCCCGAGCGACAAGCTGGACAACCAGGTAGCCCGCCTGCTGCAAACCCCGAGCGAAACCCGCAGTCGACTGGCCCAGGGTCAGTATCTCACCCGCGAAGAGGGCAACCCCTTTGGTCTGCTGGAGCAAGCGCTGGACGACGTGCTCTCTGCCGAGCCGCTGTTTGAGAAAGTATGCAAGGCTGACGGCATCAAGCGTCCGTTTATGCAGCTGGACAAGGTGGCAGAATCCGGCCTGACGCTGGGGGTACTCAACCAGACCGAAGCGGACCTGTTGCGTCGCGCCGAAGAGAGCCGTTTGCGCACCATCAACGTCGATGATTTTGATCCCATCGAGCTGGTCGCCAACAAGGCCCTGTTCGAGCCATCGGCCTATCACAGAGCCGCCTGAACGCCTGATAGATAGTCAAACGCCTCCCAAGTGGAGGCGTTTTTTATGGGGCAGGATCAGGATGACGACAAAGAGATTTCACAGATCAAATTTTATTTCCCAATAAGTTTCCTATCCTTAGTGAAGCAGTTAATGTAAGCACAGGATCCCAAACAGGATTGCATGATGGATGACCAAATCCTGATTATTGACGATGACGATCTGCCCCTTCTCGACGACCAGCAGGCTGGATGGAAGGTGATGATTGTGGACGATGAGCCCGAAGTGCATCGCATCACCAAGATCACCCTGAGCAAGTTTGAATTCGATAATAGACCCATTGAATTTTTGCATGCTTATTCAGCCGCTCAAGCCAAGGAGCTGCTCGCCAAGACCCCGGACGTGGCCTTGTTGCTGCTGGACGTGGTCATGGAGGTCGATCACGCCGGTCTTGATGTGGTCAAATTCGTGCGCGAGGATCTGCAAAACAAGATGGTGCGCATCGTGCTGCGTACCGGTCAGCCGGGCCAGGCCCCGGAAGATGACGTGGTCAGCAACTACGACATCAACGACTACAAGGACAAGACCGAGCTCACCTCACAGAAGCTGCGCACCCTGCTGCGAGCCAGCCTGCGCTCCTATCGCGACATCCGTACCCTCGAGAGCAACCGCCAGGGGTTGGAAAAGGTCATCGAGGCCTCCAAGGGGATCTTCGAAAAGCGGGCACTGCGGCAGTTTGTCGAAGGGGCCCAGGAGCAGCTCAGTGCCCTGCTCAATCTGGAAGATTCACATATCTATGATGTGAAGCAGTATGCCTACGAGGTACGGGATCAGATCCTGGAACCCTTGCTGCCGGGCCATCCGTCGCTGCGTCTGGCCGATGCTCCCGTCATCCTGCGTCAAGCCATGAACAATCGCGCCAACGTCTATGACGGCAACCAGATGGTGCTCTACTGCCAGAACCCCCGCCATCATCTGCTGTTTCACATCGAGACCACTCGCCAGCTCAGCCAGATGGATACGGGCCTGCTCAGCCTGTTCACCGAAAACATCATAGTGGCGCTGGAGAACATCCGACTCAACGAGGTCATCGCCGACAACCAGCGCGAAATCATCTACCGCATCGGCGAACTGGTGGAGACCCGCTCCAAGGAGTCCGGCCTGCACGTCAAGCGGGTCGCCCTCTATACCGAGCTGTTCTGCCAGTTGCTGGGCATGAGCGAGGAGCAGAGCGAGCTCATCAAGCGTGCCTCTCCGCTGCACGACATCGGCAAGGTGGGCATTCCGGATGCCATCCTGCACAAACCGGGCAAGTTGACCCCTGAGGAGTGGGAGATCATGAAGACCCACGCCCAGCTGGGGCAGGACATGCTCTCCGGTAGCGATCTGGCGCTGTTCCAGATTGGTGCCACCATCGCCGGCAACCACCACGAAAAGTGGAACGGCAGCGGCTATCCCCGTGGCCTCAAGGGCGATGCCATTCCGCTGGAAGGGCGGGTGGTGGCGCTGGCCGACGTGTTCGATGCGCTCGGCTCGGATCGCTGCTACAAGAAGGCCTGGCCGCTGGACAAGGTACTGGCGCTGATCCAGGAGGAGAAAGGCCAGCACTTCGACCCCCAGCTGGTGGAGCTGATGCTAGCCAACCTCGATAAATTCCTCGAGATCCGCGAACAGCACAAGGATATCTACGTCGGGGAACATTGAGCTGGATGGGTTGTTCAACCACCCCAATAATCTGCACATATAGAAAAAGCCGCCCTGACAGGCGGCTTTTTGCTGCTTGCAGCATTCCCCTCACCTATTGTTCGGGCAGGTTGAGATCCAGCTTGGCCTCCGGCTTGGCGCTCTCGCTCTCGGCTTTTTGCGATGCCATGGCTTTTTTCAGCGCCCGCCGCTTTTGCAGCACGATGAAGCCCACGCCGCCGAGCAGAAGCAGCAACAATATGCCAGCGCCACCCAGCAGCCAGACCAGCCAGCCGCCGCTCTCCTTTTCCTCGAACTTGACCTGGCTCGGAATTGCCGCCGAGGCTTCTGACGCGGCAGAGGCGGCCGATGGGGGCGTTGCCAGCACCGGGAAGATATTGAAGGATTTGACTGGCAGGCTCACCTGAATTTCGCGGCCCAGCCGGGTTGTGCCAAACAGGGTGGCCGTCACCTCATATTGGCCGACTTCCTTGATGGCGGAGAGATCCACCTCCACCTTGGGTTCGGTGGCCACCGCATTGAACGGCATGCTGGTCCCGACCGTGCTGGTCGCCTTGCCCTGGATCACCACGGAAGCGGGATCCAGTTCATCCACGTCAATCAGGAAGGAGAGCTTGGCCCCGAACTCCTGGGAGGGAGGCGACAGGGAGTAACTGACAGGTAGCGGATAGATCAGCACATCCTGATAGCGGGCACGGGAGAAGACCTGATTGCCTGTGCTGTACATGGCCCGGTATTTCCCGGCTGGCACATCCAGCACCGCCTCGGCGGTCATGATGCCGTCGCCTGGCACCTCGTCGAGCCCCTTGCCATCGTCACGATAGTGACCGAGCACCTCATCGACCACCGGCTCCCCCTCCGGCTTGGCGTCATTGAAACGCTGCAGCCGTACCGTCATGCCGAGATCGGACAGGTAGTAACCATCCTTGGGGGGCGCGTCGTCGATCAGCAGCCAGGATTTGAGCTTGACCTTCTCCCCCTGATAAAGCTGGGTCGGCAACAGATCGGTTTCCAGCTTGATGTTCGACAGCAGGCGCACCCGGTTGTCGGGGTCCACCTCGCCAATGGCCTGCCAGGGGCCCGGCATGGGGTTGCGAATGGTGATGAGATCCTGATCCTTGAGGGCCAGCCAGCCCACATCAGGCGGCGTCACCTTGCTCACATAGAGCTTGCTGCCATCGGGCCGCACCAGGATCACCGACGGGGTGCCCGGCTTGCGCGTCACGATGAAGGTGATCTCCTTCACCCCGTAATCGATGCGAAAGCGATTATCGAGCAGGGGGATGTCGGAGGGGGCAAATACCTCGTTGGCCCCAGCCGTCAGCGAGGCCAGCAGCAGCAGGCCGCCCCATAGCTTGCTCATTGCCGCCACAGGCAGGCTCCTCCCTTCTTCTGCACCAGATCCAGCCGCGCCTCGTGCACCGCCTCAACCTCGGCGCTGGCCCGGATCACCTTGAGCGGCGGACGGTTGCTCTCCAGCCGCCGGATACTGGTGTCCTGGTTGCTTTCATTCTCGTTGCTCTCGGTGGCCAGGTTCAGTTTGGTCTGGCCACCCGTCATCAACAGGTAGACGTCTGCCAGGATCTCCGCATCGAGCAAGGCCCCGTGCAGGGTACGGTGCGAGTTGTCGATACCGTAGCGATCGCACAGCACGTCCAGGTTGTTGCGCTTGCCCGGGAACAGGTCCCGCGCCATCGCCAGGGTATCCGTGATGCCGCAGATGTCGGCGGTCTTGAAGTTGAGGCCGAGCTTGCTGAACTCATAGTCCATGAAGCTCACGTCAAACGGCGCGTTGTGGGCAATCAGCTCGGCGCCGCGGATAAACTCGATGAACTCGTCGGCAATCTGGCTGAACGACGGCTTGTCACGCAAAAACTCGTCGGTGATGCCGTGCACCTGGATGGCTTCCGGGTCCACCAGCCGGTCCGGCTTGATGTAGACGTGGAAGTGGTTCCCGGTCAGCTTGCGGTTGATCACCTCCACACAGCCGATCTCGATGATCCGGTGTCCCAGATAGACGGGGCCACCGGCCGTGTTCATACCAGTGGTTTCAGTATCCAGAATGATCTGGCGATTCAGTTGGGGTGTGCTCATGATCCAATCTATGTCAAACTTCGGCTTTACCCGCTAGTTTACCCCAAGCCTCATGTTAAAACAGATTGATTTGTATACGGATGGTTCCTGCCTCGGCAACCCGGGCCCGGGTGGTTATGGTGCCGTCATGGTCTATGGCAAGCATCGCAAGGAGATCGCCGCCGGCTTTCGCCTCACCACCAATAACCGGATGGAGCTGATGGCCGCCATCATGGGGCTGCGCACCCTGAACGAGCCCTGCCAGGTGCGCCTCACCACCGACAGCCAGTATGTGCGCCAGGGGATCACCCAGTGGATCATCGGCTGGAAGAAGAAAGGATGGATGACCGCCAACCGTCAACCGGTCAAAAACGTCGATCTCTGGAAAGCGCTGGATGCGGAAGTCAGTCGCCACCAGATCGAGTGGCTCTGGGTCAAGGGGCACTCCGGACACCCGGAGAACGAGCGCTGCGATGAGCTGGCCCGCGAGGCCGCCAGCGGCAAACAGCTGGCCGAAGATACCGGCTATCAACCCTGACCGCCTTCCCCTCTGGCACATGAGCCTGATCGGCGGCTGACGACTAGCCGCCCTGGCGCGCCATCCCCGGCGTGGCGATGGAACCCGGCAGACGCCAGCGACGGCGCACCGGTGTCAGGGGGAAGCGCCGTTTGCGCGCCGCTATCACGTAGACAGACGCAAACGGCCGACAGTAATCCCGCCCCACACTCTCCCGCCACCAGCCGATCCGGCTCTGCCTGCCCATGAACGAATAGCCGAAGCGCTCGTCAAACATCACCTCGCAGCCAAGCAGCTGCAACCAGTCGGTGACCCGTGCCGGGGTGAACATGCGGGCGGACCAAGGCAGATGTTGACGCAGGAAAGGCAGACAGTGGCCGATGCCGACCAGACTGAGCGGATTGTAGCCGCTGACGATGAGCCAGCCATCGTCGGTCAGTACCCGCTCCGCCTCTCGCAGCACCTGGTGCGGGTCGGGTGAAAAATCGAGACAGTGGGCCAGCAGGCAGGCATCCACGCTGCCGGTGCGCACCGGCAGGGCCAGCGGATCCCCCTTGAGATCCAGCAGGCGGCCGCCAGGGGCGACCCCTATCTGGTGGCGAATGGAGGAGCAACCGCAGGAGAGCTCGGCGCTCAGCGCGCCGACCTTCAGCAGATGATAACCAAACAGATGCGGGCACCAGCTGTCGAGTCGCTCCTGGATCTCGGCCGCTACCCAGTCCCCCATGGGCAGTGCCGACCAACTGGTCGGGATCTCGATTTGTTGTTCGGTACGTGCCACCTGCATAATAGGGCTCAACTTGGGGTTCGAACGCCATCCAGTTATATAAGATACCCTCCATAAAGAGAAGCAGACTCATGTATCCAGTGATCACAGTTCCAGCCTTTAACGACAACTACATCTGGTTGATCCGACACGAAAATCACTGCCTGGTCGTCGATCCGGGCGAGGCCGCTCCCGTGCTGGAACGGCTGGCCGTGCTGGAGCTGCAACTGGATGCCATCCTGCTCACCCACCACCATCACGACCATGTGGGCGGCGTGGGCGAGTTGCTGGAACATTTTCCCCATGCCCGCCTCTATGGCCCCAAGCTTGACCCCATGCCGGCGCACCACGGCCAGTGGCTCGATGACGGGGATCAGATCAACTGGCACGGCCTGAGCCTCGAGGTGATCCACGTGCCCGGTCACACCCACGGTCACATCGCCTACCACGGTCACGGCATGCTGTTTTGTGGCGACACCCTCTTCAGTGCCGGCTGCGGCCGCCTGTTCGAAGGGACCCCGGCCCAGATGTTCGGATCGTTGCAGCGCCTCGCCGCCCTGCCCGATGACACCCTCATTTATTGTGCCCACGAGTACACCCTCTCCAACCTGCGCTTCGCCCACGCTGTCGAGCCCGACAACCAGGCGATCCAGCAACAGATCGGGCTGATCAGCAAGCTGCGCCAGCAGGGCCTGCCGAGTCTCCCCTCACGGCTGGGGGATGAGAAGCGCTTCAATGTTTTTCTGCGTTGCGAACTGGATTCCGTGAAATTTTCTGCTGAGAAACATGCTCTGAAATGCGTGGAAAATCCGGTAGATACCTTCACGATCCTGCGCCAATGGAAGGATGTTTTTTGAACAAACCTTGATCAGGGGGCCATTGCCCCTTATGATGCGAGCTGTTTTTCCCAAAGATGACCTGAGCGAGATGAAGGTACGAACGGCCTTATTGGCGGCGCTGTTTCTCAGCGGCTGCCAAAACCTGAGCCATCAGGATGACCGGGCGCTAACGGCAATCGAGCCGATCAAGTCCCCCCAAGTCAACAAAAAAGCGTATAAAAAACATTCTGCGCGCTTCCTGTTCGGTGACGAACAGATCGACGAACTGGATGACACCGATAACCTGTGGGTGCGTATCAGCGATGATATGCAGTTTGATCCGCAGGAGAACGACCGTGTCCGCCAGCAGCGTGATTGGTTGTTGCGCAATGATAAGCATCTGGCGACCATTGCCAGCCGGGCTGAGCCCTACCTGTATCTGATGGTAGAGGAAATCGAACGGCGTGAGCTGCCAATGGAGCTTATTACCATTCCCATGATCGAGAGCATGTTCGATCCCCACGCCCGTTCCCGCAGCAATGCGGTGGGTCTGTGGCAGTTCGTTCCTGCGACCGGCAAGAACTTCGGCCTGCGCCACGACAACTGGTACGACGGCCGCCGCGATGTACTGGCCTCCACCAATGCCGCGCTGGATTATCTGGAGTACCTGAACCGTTTCTTCGACGGCGACTGGCTGCAGACGCTGGCCGCCTACAATGCTGGTGAAGGACGGGTGCGCAACGCCATCATCCGCAATCAGAAGGCTGGCCGACCGACCGACTACTGGTCGCTCGATCTGCCCCGCGAGACCCGGATGTACGTGCCCAAGATCCTGGCCATGGCTGACATGATCCGCAATGCGGACAAGTACAATGTCACCCTGCCGGTGCTGGCCAACAAACCGCAACTGCGGGTGGTCAACACGGGGGGTCAGATCGATCTGAACGTGGCGGCCCAGCTGGCGGGCCTGCGCCCGGCCCAGCTGAAAGAGGTCAATCCGGCGCTGACTCGCTGGTCGACCTCGCCCAAGGGCCCCTATCGCCTGCTGGTACCGGTTGAATATGCCGATACCCTGGAGCTGGCCCTGGCCGACCTGCCGCAGAGCGAGCGCATCCGCACCCGCTCCTATCAGGTTACCAGTGGCGACACCCTCTCCCGCATCGCCCAGAATCACGGGGTGAGTGTGCAGCAGATCAAGCTGGCCAACAACCTGCGCAGCAACAACCTGCGCCGTGGTCAGACCCTGATGATCCCGACCAGCGGCAGCAAGCCGGTGGTCAGCCAGAACGTCCAGAGCAAGCCACAGCAACTCGTCAGCCGTGGCAGCGGCAAGATCCAGTACAAGGTACGGGCCGGCGACAATCTGTGGAGCATCAGCCAGGCACACGGGGTGACCCATGACGAGCTGGCCAAGTGGAACGGTCTCAACGCCAAATCGGCCCTGAAACCGGGCATGAAGCTGGTGGTCTGGCCCAAGCAGGGCAAGGGTGGCAACAAGTCCATGGTCTATCAGGTGCGCCGCGGCGATTCCCTCTCCTCCATCGCGGCCCGCTTTCAGGTCGCCGTGATGGACGTGATGCGCTGGAATCAGCTGGGCAAGAGCGATTACCTCAAACCGGGTCAGGAGCTGACCCTGTTCGTGAAGAACAACAGCTGATCGTTCATCACTTCATAAAAAAATACCCCGCCTGATGCGGGGTATTTTTTTATCTGGAGCAGGGCTCAGGGGGTGATGGCCTGGGCCGCGAAACGGGCCACGATGGGATTGTGATCCGAGGCATCGGTCGCCGGGCTGCTCACTTCCACCAGATCCAGATTGCGGTAGTAGAGGTGATCGAGCGGCCGACCGAAGGCGGTCCGGCGCAGATCCGGCATCGGGATCGCTTCCTGCAGCCCCAGATCGCTTACCAGCCGCTTCAGCCAGAACTCCCGCTTGTCGCTCCAGGTATTGAAATCCCCGGCCAGAATGACAGGCCCCTGGTGACGATGAATGAGAGCGGTCAGATCGTTGATCTGCTCGCGAAAGGTCGCCATCCCCAGCTCGAAGTTGACCGCATGCAGGTTGACCACCAGCACACCGTCAGGATCCCCCTGCAACGGGTAGAGGCTGACCAGACCGGATTTGGGGATGCGCAGCAGCGGCTCGGGCGAGCGCACGCCGCACACGAACGCCTGCGGCGTCTTGGCCACCGTCATCACACCGAAGGAGACGCCGCCCTGAGTAAAGGCTTGCAATTGCTGCCACTGGAAATCACCGGCCTTGAGCCACGCCAGCATCTCGGGGCGGGTCGCCGACTCCTGCAACAGCACCAGATCCTGGGCCTTGGCATACTCGTCCAGTCCCTCGCGCCAGTTTTTGCGCTGACCCTTGTAGAGATTCCAGACGGTAATGCCAAACTCGCGGGGCAAGGCGGTGGAAGCCAGCGCCACCAGCGGCGGCTTCTGGCAGCTGGCGCCGGGGATGATACCCTGCGCCGTGACCAGGTGATCCTGATCCGGCACCTCGAAACAGCCGACCAGTCCCAACGTCAGCAGCGAGGTACCCAGAATGCGATAACTATTTTTCATTGGCTAACAACCACCTGCCTCTGCATTGTGTCATGACCATCCCAAACATCATCGCTGCCGACTAGGCTCATAACTCGTGTCCGGCCCGGCTCATCCAGAAGGAATTCAACGATGGCGAGACAGCACCAGTACCGCGTGACGTTTTATGATCAACAAGGAAATTGTCATCAAGTGGAGCTTTCCACCGTCTATCAGATCAGACGGGATCCCCAGTGCGACCTCTGCCTGTTCGACACCCAGCAGTGCGTCGGCTCGGAAGAGATGTTGGAACGCATGATACGGCAAAAAACCGGGTTTGAGCAGGAAATATCCATCATCAACGCCCGGCTTATCTGACCCGGATCAGACCGGTACCGGGCGGGATTTTCCCTGTTCGTCGATGGCGACATAGGTGAAGATCCCCTCGGTGACGCAGTAGCGCTGGGCTTCGTTTTCACGCAGCACCGGCTTGACCCACACCTCCAGCTTCAGTCGCATGGAACTGCGGCCAATCTTCAGACAGCGCCCGTAGCAGCACACCACGTCGCCCACCTTGACCGGGCTGTGAAAGGTCATGCCCTCGACGGATACGGTACAAATACGTCCTTTTGCCAGCTCCTTGGCCATGATGCCCCCACCTATATCCATCTGGGACATGATCCAGCCCCCGAAGATATCGCCATTGGGGTTGGTATCGGCTGGCATTGCCAGGGTTCTCAGCAACAGTTCCCCATCGGGGTGACGTCTTGTATCTACCATCATTACCGCTCTCTCTATATGGATGGCGGCATGATAGGGGGCGAGCTCCCCCTTGGCAAACCTCAATTGCCCGTCAAACGGCAGGCCCGACCAAGGAGCGGAGCCGCCTGTGCCCCACCGCCATACCCACGCATAGCACCGGGCTGTATGCTTAGTGACCCTGGGCTGCCAGCTCGGCAAACCAGTGCGCCGGATCGGGCCAGCGATAGACAAACCCGTGCTGCTCGCAGATGCGCTGCCCCTCGACGGGAGCAAACCGGCCGACCGGCTCGATGAAGTTCGGGGCCGGCAGGCCAAGCTGGCGCGCGGCAAAGGGATAGAACTGCTCCCGGCGCGGGTGCACTGGCGCACTCAGGTTGTAGGCATCCCCATCCTTGCCCTGTTTCAGCAGCAGCAGGCAGGCGGCCACCACATCATCCAGATGCACCAGGTTCACCGCCTGGCCGCCCCCCTCCAGGGTCTTGCCCGCCAGGAAACGGCCGGGATGGCGCTCTGGCCCGTAGAGCCCGGCCGGGCGCAGCACCATGGAGCATGCAATGCCGGCCCCCATCGCCGCCTGCTCGGCGGCCAGCATCCGCATTCCGCGTTCGTGGGCAGGCATGGGGTGTTCATCCTCCCCCTGCCCCGGCCCCCAGACCGAGGTAGCGCTCACGAACAGCAAACGCTGCACGCCGGCGCTCTGCGCCAACTCGGCCACCCGCGCGATGGCGGTCGGGTAATCCTCGACCTTGCTCGGCGGCACGCAGATCACCAGCTCGCGGCAACGAAACGGCAGGGCCGCCAGCCCGGTACCCAGTTGCAGCGGCCAGGCCTTCACCCCCTCTGCTGTCAGCTGCGCGGCTTTTTCGGCCGAGCTGACCGTCACCGCCACCTGGCGGCCCTCGGCCTGCAGCGCCCGGGCTAGCGGCAGTCCCAGCCAACCTGCCCCCACGATCCCGGTCTGGTATTCACGCTCTGTTGTCATGACAAAATCCTGGCAAAAAAAAACGGCCATCCATGATGACCGTCGAAAGTAACGAAGGAAATAGCTGGATTAACCAGTTACCTCCCACAGCGGGAAAATCGGGAGCGCAGGCTCCTAATTCGTGGGGCCTATGCTAGTGGCAGGCAGTCCAAAAAGCTTTGAAGCGGATCACAGTTGAAAAGGATTTCTGAAAACGCTTTCAATTTTTCTACAAAATACCGGAGCGACATTGGCCCGTTCAGGGCCAATGTCGGCCACTCAGGCGACGGATTCCCGTCTCACCAACTCGGCCTCGAACTTGAGCTCCAACCCCTCGGCCGGCTTGTGATCCAGCAGGCTCAGCGCCAGCTCGGCGGCCCGACCGCCCATCTCCTCGATGGGGTAGCGCACCGTGGTGAGCTTGGGATAGATGTAGCGGGCATAGGGAATGTCATCGAAGCCCACCACCGAAATCTGCTGCGGGATCTTGTATCCCCGCTCCAGCAAGCAGGAGATGGCCCCTGCCACCATGGCGTCGTTGAAACCGAGCACGGCGGTAAACTCGACGCCCCGATCCAGCAGCTCGCCCATCGCCACGTAGCCGCCGTTCTCGTCGGCAAAGGCGCGGCCGATGAGAGCAGGATCGATCGCGATGCCGGCCCGCTGCAGGGCATGGTGATACCCGGCCATCCGCTGCTGGCCATCGACGAACTCTTCATCGTCCGAGGTAACGAAGGCAATCTTGCGATGGCCTGCATCCAGCAGGTGCTGGCAGGCGGTGGTGATGCCGGCCTGGTTGTCCAGCCAGACACAGCGATCTTCGGCGCCCGGCACCTGGCGGTTGATGAAGACCACCGGGGTGCTGCCCGCCACCAGCTCGCTCAGCTCCTGGTCGGGCAGCGCCTTGCTGTGCAGGATAAGCGCATCGCACTGGCGCTGCAGCAGCGCCTGGATGGCGTGGCGCTCGCGCACCTCGTCGTGATTGCCGGACATAACGATGGTGAACTTGTCCGCCTTGTCCACCACGCTCTCGATGCCGCGCATCATCTGGGCGAAGAAGGGGCCACCACACAGATCCCCCACCAGCACACCGATGCAGTTGGAGCGCTTGCTGACCAACGCCTGGGCAAAACTGTTGGGACGAAAATTCAGTTCCTTCATGGCCGCCAATACGGCCTCACGCTTTTCTGGTGCCACCTGCGCCGTGTTGTTGATGACTCGCGACACAGTTGAAATGGACACATTAGCCAACCGGGAAACGTCTTTAATCGTTGCCACTATCAATTCCTTTGTTGGGGAAGCCTGTCTGTGTTGAACGGGCGATTATAACGAACCTGCCAGACCAAGAGAGGGCGCCCGATCACCTGGCAGGTTTCCTTTTGTAACAAAACCTTATGGGATAATAACCATTTTGGGGAAGGAATGGGAATCCGGCTGCCGCCAGGGCGGCAGCCGTCTCAATAAGCGTGACTCAGCTCGCGCTCGGACATGAAGCGCAGCGGCTGCTGCAGCTTGTGCTGATAGATGAGGTCGAACGACAGCACGTTCTGCACATAGTTGCGCGTCTCCTTGTAGGGAATGCTCTCGACCCAGACATCCATCGGCTTGTCCGCACTCTGATCGCGCCAGCGTTTGACCCGGCCGGGGCCGGCGTTGTAGGCCGCCGCCGCCAGGATCCGGTTGCCGTCATACACATCCAGCAGCCGCTTGAGATAGGCGCTGCCAAGGCGGATGTTCATGGCGGGATCAAACAGCTGCTGCTCGTTGCGATAGGGCACCCCCAGCTTGCTGGCCGTCTCCTTGGCGGTGGTCGGCATCAGCTGCATCAGCCCCCTCGCCCCCACCGGCGACTGCGCCAGCGGGTAGAGGGCGCTCTCCTGGCGGGAGATGGCGTAGAGCAGACTGGTGTTCATGGTTCGCTCCTGCGCCATCTGGGAGAAGGTGTGCTTGAGCGGCAGCGGGAAGCGCAAGTCGAGGGCATCCCAGGCCTCGGCCCGGATGCTGGCCAGAATGGCCAGCTCGTGCCAGCCCTGATTGAGGGCGATGTGACCAAACTCGAGGCGCTGAGCCACCGGGTTGCGATCCATGTTGTGGATCCACTCCGCCCGCGCCGCCGTGATCTCGTTCATGTCGAGCAACTCGCGCACCCGCAGCAGGAAGGGCCAGCGGCGGCTGGCGGTGCGCCAGTCCGGCACCTTGTGCGCCACGCTCTGGTTCTTCATCCGATAGGGCACGCCGGTGCGCTGCGCCGCCATGAAGCCGTAGAAACCGCGCAGATTGGCGGTCTCCAGATAAAGATCCCGCGCCGGTTTCTGCTGGCCCTGCACCTCCAGCGAGCGCGCCAGCCAGTAGCGCCAGCGATCCTCCTTCTGCAGCCCCATGGGCATGCGCTTGACCCAGCCGGAGAGCCCTTTCCAGTCCTGCTCCCAGATGGCGAGCCGGGCCCGCAGCTCCAGCAGATCCGGGTCGGCCTGGCGCACTACGGTGGCATCCAGCCAGCTGCGCTGGGCAGTGGAGCGATCCAGCAGCAGCCGTCTGGCCACTGCCCGTTCTACCGGTTTGAGCTCGGCCGCGCTCAGTGCAAAACGCGAGCGCAGATAGCCGAGCTGCCCCAGCACCGCCTCCGGCTGCTGGTTGGCATAGCGGGCCAATCCCAGCAGCAGCAACTTCCGGGAAGGGGCTGCGTTAGTGAAATAGGTCGTGTTCATCGCCTTGGCGGGCTGCTCGAACAGGGTGATCATCTGATCCCCATAGGCCTTCATGCCGCTACCGAGCTGGGCGCCGAGGTGGCGGATGAGGTTCGGGTTCTCCGCCTCGAAGGCCAAGGTCATGCGGGTCCAGATCTTCTCCTGGGTGCGCAAGCCCGCCTGCTGCCAGAGCTGGAACAGGGGATCGCAGGCATCGGGACGGGACTGGCCGCTCAGCCAGAGCTTGCCCGCCTCCTGCAGCGCCTGGCTCTGCTGACCTGTGTAGTAGCGCGCCTGATAGTGCATGCAGAGCAGATCGGTGGAGTTCGGCTTGGCCGGGTAGAAGCGCAGGAACTGGGACCACTGCTGGCTCTGGGCCAGATAGGTGAGGTAGCTGCGCTCCAGCCGGTTGGATTGGGGGGTGTCGCCGTGCTCGCGGATGAAGCGGGTCACGTCGTCATAGTCCGCCGCCCCGGGCCGGAAGGCCAGCTGGTAGTAATCGAGATAGGGCAGCAGCGGATAATGGGTCAAACGGGCACGAATTTGCTGAAAACGGGCCTGATCGTCGGCCCGCACCGCGTCATAAGCCTGGCGATAGAGAGATTGTTCCAGGGTCTGCGCCGCCACCTGCGTCAGCAGCCCCGGCACGCACAGCGCCGATAAAATGATTCCCTGCACGGCTTTCACGAGAGACGTCTCCATTGAGAGGCAATGCCACCGCCCGTTGGCGGTGGTGTCATATTCCCTCATTCTACCCGTTAACCCCGGGGGCTACAGCTCGCCGGCGAGACTATTTTTACTCGCCGCTGGCGAGGCTTTCACTGCGGGCGAGGCGCCGCACATAGCGCTCCAGGTAGGTCACCGGCAGTGGCTTGGAGGCCAGGTAGCCCTGGTAGAAGTGGCAGCCCTGGGCCTGCAGAAACTCCAGCTGCTGGCGCGACTCCACCCCCTCCGCCGTCACGTTGAATCCCATGTGACGCGCCATGGCGATCACCGCCTCAACGATGGCCATGTTGTCGCCATCGCGCGGTATGTCCTGGATGAAGGAGCGGTCGATCTTGAGCTCGTCCGCCGGCAGCCGCTTGAGGTAGCTCAGGGAGGAGTAACCGGCGCCAAAATCGTCGATGGCAAAGCTGATGCCGAGCGCCTTGAGCTCGCTCATCTTGCTGATGGTGTCTTCCGCGTGGCCCAGCACCACGGATTCGGTGATCTCCAGATTCAGGCTGGCGGGATCCATGCCGGTGGAGGCCAGCACGTCGTGGATCCGGTCGACAAAATCGGCGGCGTGAAACTGTTTGGCACTGACGTTGACCGACAGCTGCGGGATGTGGATGCCGTTCTCCTCCCAGCGCACGTACTGGGCGCAGGCCTCATACAGTACCCAGTTGCCGATGTCGACGATAAGGTCCGTCTCCTCGGCGATGGGGATGAACTCGGCAGGGGACACCAGGGCCCGACCTGGCGGCTGCCAGCGGATCAGCGCCTCGACGCCGATGATGTCGCCCCCCTCCACCATGTGCTGGGGCTGGTAGTAGAGGGTCAGCTCCTGCTGGTTGAGGGCGCTGCGCAGCTCGTTGTGGATGAGCAGCCGGCGATCCGCCTGCAACTGCATGGAGGCGTCGAAGAAACGCCGGGTCTTGCGACCGGCCGACTTGGCCTGATACATGGCGGTGTCCGCCTGCTTGAGCAGATCGTCCACCCCCTGCTCACGGCCGGGGAAGAGGGTGATGCCGACACTGGCGCCGATGTGCAGCACCTGACCGGCGTGGTTGTAGGGGGCCGCAATCTCGCTGATGAGCCGCTCGGCGATGAGATCGGCCTGCATCTCCGCCTGGGGAGGACTGGCCGAGAGGGAGGGCAGCAGCAGCACAAACTCGTCGCCGCCAAGGCGCGCCAGACAATCCCCCTGGCGTACCAGCCGCTTGAGCCGGCTGGCCACCTCCTTGAGCAGCCAGTCGCCGGTGGCGTGGCCGAGGGAGTCGTTGATGGTCTTGAAGTGGTCGAGATCGATGAACAGCAGGGCGCCGATCAGATAGTCGCGGCTCGCCTCGCCAAAGGCGTGGGCCAGGGTCTCGTGCAGCTGGCGGCGGTTGGGCAGGCCGGTCAGCTCGTCGTAGTAGGCGAGATCCTGAATGCGGCGCTCCGCCTCCTTGCGCTCGGAGATATCCTCGAAGCAGATGACGAAGTGGCTGATCGCCCCCCTGTCATCCTGCACCGGGGTGACGATTTCCCACTGCGGATAGGGATAGCCATCCGCGTGCAGGCGCTGGGTCTCCCCCTGCCAGCGGCTCAGGCTGCCGAGCTCGTAGCCAAGCCCCCCCAGCCCGCACCAGAGATCGTTGCCCAGATGCAGGCCGATGACTCGCTGGCTGTCAAAGCCGGTGATCTGGCTGAAGGCGTGGTTGACTCGCAGGATCTTGAAGTCGGGGTCGGTGATGATGATCCCTTCGTGGGTTTCGAAGGCCACCGCCGAGAGGCGCAGCTGGGCGTCGCTCTGCAGCCGCTCCAGCTCCGCCACCATGCGCATGGAGAAGGTGGTCAGCACCGAGCCCAGATTGGGGATCGCGCTCTGATCGGAGAAGAGCAGCGCCAGGTGCCCCAGCAGCTGGCCGTTGCGATCACACAGGGGCAGGCCGTAGTAGCCCTGCCCTGCCTTGAAGCCGGCGCAGTGCAGATGCTCGGCGGTGAGCGGCAGGATGCAGGTCTCGCCGCGCTGGTAGACCTGCTGACACGGCATGCCCGCCAGCTCGTACTCCTTGAGGTCGATGCCGTGACAGGCCAGCACCTTGAGCCGCTCGCTGCCGGTGCGCTCCGCCAGCCAGACCGCATCCGCCACCAGAATGTGGGCAAGCTGGCTGACCAGGGTATTGAAGAAATCGAGCCCGGTCCGGGCGGAGAGCGCCTGAGCCAGCTGGGTCAGCAGAGGGTCTTGCAGCAGTGGCAGTTGCTGGGAGAGATCGGCGGGCAGCTGGGTGCTGCGGGTGGTGTCGAGCGGCGCAATCCAGCCACAGCACATCTGCTGGGCCGGTACGTACTGGCCGCTCCAGAGCACGTGACGCACCTCGCCGTTCTCGTCGCCGAGGTGGCCTATGAACTGGGCCGGTTGCTGGGAGTGGTAGAGTCTGGCGAGAAAGTCGGCAAAGCCGGCCTCGTCATCTGCCGCCAGTTGCCCGAACCAGGGGTGAGGCCCCTCCCCTTGCCAGAGCTGGTAGGAGGCATGATCGGACAGACTCCACTGGGCATGTTGCCGATCATAAAACCACATCATCTGAGTGGCTTGCTGTTTCATGTACTACTCCAACACCACAACAACCACGTTCAAGTCCCTGACGACTCGATAGCGCCCACATTCTCAGCGCGCACGTCGGCAAGGGCGGTGCGGGGGGAAGTGCGAAAGATGCGAGACTAAGCGGTGAAAACCGGACATGAGGTCGACATGCGGCGCTGCCACGAAGGGACAGAAACGATCCAAGTTTCCCCATACTGCCTGCCTGTTTCGTCGAGCTCAAGTGCTTTTTGGTGCAGAACGGGAAAAGATCACAATTTCCCCCTCCCCTTCGCAGCAAGGTACCATTTGGTGACGCAGATCACGTTTTAATGTTCAGCCATGAGTAATCTGAAGGTGAAGACACAAGCAATACGACCCGAAGGGGGCCAATATGAAAATCGAAATTACCAGCAAAATCATCGAGATCACCCCGGCTATCCGCGAGCGCATTGAATCCCGCTTTGACAAGCTCGAACGTCTTCAGGTGCCTCTTATCACACCCCATGTGATTGTCTCCAAAGAGCGTCTGATGTTTATCGTTGAAGCCACTGCTGGCATCCCCAACGGCAAACTGTTTGCCCAGGCAGAACATGAGGACTTGTACGCCGCCATCACCGAACTGGGGCAAAAACTGGAGCGTCAGATCAACCGCCACACCGAGAAACCCATCGCCCGTCGCGCCGCTGCGGCCGGCAAGGAAGTCCCGCTGCCGGACGAAGCCGACGCCTGATCCAGGGCACGACACATCCATCATACAAAAGGCGGGGTCTCCCCGCCTTTTTGCTGCTTGGCCCTATCAGCTGAGCCAGTGCAGGCCGGCATCCACCCCCTCCTTGAGCGCATCGAGTACGGGCAGCATCAGCAAGGGATCCTCGCGTCTGGGCTGATCCGCCAGCTTGCCTCGCCAACGCTCGCGCCCAAGCGGCGAGAGGTTGTCATAGACGGCCGGCTCCAGCGCAGGCGGGGTGCCGAGCAGCGGTGGCGAGCGCAGCGCCAGCCAGAGCCGCACATCCACCATGGAGCCCCCCTGCTGCAGCCGTTCGTTGAGCACGCTTGCCTCGGCATCATCCTCGCTCCCCTGCAATGGGGTAGCCGGTGGCAGCTCAAAGCGGCTGCGCCAGACCCGACTCTCTGCCTTTGCTGGCTGCCTGGGATCAAACCAGGGCTGCTCTTCCACCGCATCGGTCAGCAGGGCCAGATGCAGACGAAAGTCCGCCCTGTCTCCGTGCTGGAGATCCTGGTTGAGACGTTGCCCGAGCTGGGCTTCGTCCACCAGCCATTGCTCACGAACGGCGCTGGGTAGCATGGGATAACTCTTGGAAACGGTGGTTTCATCCTTTATCGGCCGCAAATCCAATCCTTTGAGCAGGAAAAATCCCGCCGAGGGGTTCACAACCGCAGAAGATCTGTTAGTATGCGCCTCGCACTTGTGGAGGGGTTCCCGAGTGGCCAAAGGGATCAGACTGTAAATCTGACGGCTCTGCCTTCGAAGGTTCGAATCCTTCTCCCTCCACCATTTCAAGTGCCGTCACGACCCAGGTTGTGATGCAAAATCAGCAATGCCCCGTGGAGGGGTTCCCGAGCGGCCAAAGGGATCAGACTGTAAATCTGACGGCTCTGCCTTCGAAGGTTCGAATCCTTCTCCCTCCACCATCTATTCAAGAAAACCCGGCCTCGCGCCGGGTTTTCGCTTTTCAGCGTCCTACCTCATTCGTCGGCCCCCTCAACGCCCCCATAAAAACGGGAGGCCTGCGCCTCCCGTTTTTGTCTCTTGCCGCCCGTTACAGGGTGAAGCGATAGAAGATATCCACCGCCTGGGCCACCCCGCTCATGGCCTGCAGATAGAGCCTTGGCATCAGCTCGTAGCGCAGCTTGAACTCGGCGATGGGGCTGAACACCCCCACCCCGTACTGGAACTGCAGCCCCGGCAGCAGGTAGGCCGACAGGGTCACCTGGGTGTTCTCACCACTGCCGGCGGTGTCGAGGGCCACGTCGCTCATGCCGAGGGATTCCCCCAGACTGGAGACCACGCCGTTGGCCTGGCTGACTGCGCCCGCCACCAGCAGGCCGTTGAAACCGCCATCCTCGCCGCTGGTCTGCAGCCCCTTGCCGCGCAGCAAGTAGGAGAGCTGCTCGGACTGGGCCATCTGCGGCTCCGAGTAGACGGTGATCTTGGGCTTGCTGGCCGGCCCGGTCACCCGCACCCCCACCGTCACCTTGTCCTCTATGGTATCGGGATCCCGATACGCCTCTATGTTGAGGTAGGGCTGATCGAGGGGGCCGGAGAAGAGGATGCGGCCATCCTTGATGATGAGGTTCTGGCCATAGGCCTTGAAGCGCCCGTCGTTGAGCACCAGCTGACCATTGCCCGCCAGCGGCCGCGAGGGATCCTGGCGAATGTTGATGCCGCCCCCCACCTTGGTCTTGAGTCCCATCGCCTCCAGCCGCACGTCATCACCCAGCCGGATGGCCAGCTTGATCTCCATCGGCAGCGGCGCGGCCTTGGGCACCGGTGGCAGATCGTCATAGACCACGGTCACGTCATCCGACACCGCCACCGCGCTCTCGGGCAGGCTCTTGACCAGGATCCGCGCCCAGGGGATATCCACCTGGCCGGTGATCCGGGTCTCCTCTCCCAGCGAGATGGCGATGTCCGGGGAGACTCGCACCCGGCCCATGCCAGGATACTGGGCCTCCAGCTCCTTGCCCTCGATGGTGAGGCTGCCGGTGACCGGCAACTGTGCCCAGCTCAGCCAGCCCCCCAGCGCCAGCGGCCCCTTGCCCACCAGCATGGTGCCGTCCAGCTCGGCCCGGTTGCCTTCAATCTTGAGGCGGGTCACCAGCTTGGAGAGGGTCACCATGTCGGAGTGGGTCTGTACTTCCCCATCCAGCAGATTGAGCTGACCAAACAGCAGCGGCGAGGCCAGAGTGCCGTCGAAGCGGGCATCGGCCGAGATGACCCCCTGCAGTGAGCGCACCTCTGGGATGAGCGGCGCGAAGGTGGTCAGCTTGAGGTCGTCAAACTTGAGCTGGCCGGAGAGATTGCCGCGACCGGACGGATCCCGGATATAGAGCTTGGTGTCGATGTTGCCGATCTGCCCGGAGGCAAAGTCGAGCCGGATCGCCGCCTGCTGGCGCTCGAAGTCCACCCCGAGCTCGAGGCGCTGATAGTCGGTCTTGAGCTCGTCGGCCACGAAGTTGCCCGGCGTGGTGCGCACGGTGGCGTGCAGGGTCGGCTGATTGCCGCGCCAGCTGGCCCGCCCGTCGGCGGAGAGCACCGCCTGCCAGCGGAAGTTGTCCGGCAGCCAGGGCCGCAGACGCTTGAGGTCGAACTGGTTGAGGGCAAACTCCAGGCTGCCCTGCTGGGCCGATACCTGACTGCCCTTGACGCAGAGGCTGGCCCCTTGGGAGCCGAGGCAGAGATCCCCCATGGTCAGCCGCTGCCGCGGCAGATCCACATCCAGATCCCAAGGTGCGCTCAGCTCCCAGCGCCGCAGCGGCGTCTTCAACTTGAGCTCGCCGAGGGCGCCGCGCCAGCGATCCCCGCGCAGGCCGCCGCTCAGCTTGAGGTTGGCCGCCACCGGGTCACCCTTCATGGTGAGCGACAGGGCGTGCTGGTTGAGATCGCCGTTCAGGTTGAGCACCAGCTGGCTGAGGCTGATCGTTCCCTGCACCAGGCTGGCCACCGTCAGGGCCACCTCCCCTGCCGGCTTGTCGCCGACCAGGGCATTGCCCTTGATGGCGATCCCCTTCAGATCGGTGCCGGCATAATAGAGGCGGCTGGCGGCCAGATCTGTGGTGACCCGTGGCGCCTGCTGATTGCCGGTCAGCCGTACCAGCCCCTTGATGTCCCCCTTGAGCCCGGGGTAGAGCCCGGCCAGGTTGGGGGCATCGAGATCCGCATCCAGCTTCCACGCCTGCTGGCTCAGGCTGCCCTTGACCTGCAGCTGGTTGGGGCCGCTTTGCAGCGCCAGCGCCGGGATGGTCCACTCCATCTTGTCGTTGCCGCTCGCGCTGCCCTTGATGGCCAGCGGATACTGGTTGAGCTTGCCGTCCACCTTCAGCTCGGGCAGTTGCAGTTGCCAGTGGCCTGCCTCATCGAGCTCGAAACGGCTGGCAATCTTGCCCGCCAGCGCCCCCTTGAGCTCGGGCACCAGCTCGGCCGGGTTGATCCCCTTGAACTCCGTGGTGCCTTGCCAGCGTACCCCCTTGTCCCAGGCGAGCTTGCCGTCCAGTTTGAGCTCCCCCTTGAGGGCGTTGAGCAGCAGGTTTATCTGGTTCAGCTGCGTCAGATCCCCCTTGCCGGTCAGCGCCAGCTTGAAGGGGGGCACGTCCGTGCCCTTGCCGGCGGTATTCAAGGCAAACTGGTAGCCGGAGAGCTTGCCTTTGGCGCTCAGCGTGCCCTTCTCCAGCCGGTAGCTGGGCTCGTCTTTGGCAGGCTTGTGCAGCGGCCAACCCAGGCTCTTCCACTCCAGCCCAGCATCAAAGGGCAAGTCGGGGTCGAGGGGCGCCAAAGAACCCTTGAGGTTGGCGGCCACCGGCCCCTTAGCCTGCAGTGCCAACGCCAGCTTGCCCACCGAGCCACCCAGGGTCAGGCTGGCCTGCTGCCCCTGCAGCTCGCCATCCAGCAGCCCCTTGCGGGCCTTGGCGTCCAGGGTCAGGGTGAGCGGATAATCGTCTTTGAGCTGGATCTTGCCCTTGAGCGCCAGATCCGCCATGGCGTGGCGCAGGGAGAGCTCGCGCAGCACGATGTCGCTCCCCTCGGCGCTGGCCGACAGCAGCAGCTTGTCGAGCCCTTCAATCAATTCACCTTGCTGATAGCGAAACGCCGTGACCTGCAAGCCTTCCAGCTGGATGGGGAAAGGCAGCCGGATGGCGGGCAGCGCGATGGGCTCCGCCAGCTTGGGCGGTTGCGCCTTGCCAGCATTTGCCGCTTTGTTCCCGCTACCGGCAGCCTTGGCCGCTGTCTGCGGATTGGGGGTCGCCTTGGGATTGGCCGGTTTGGCAGCCTCGGTGGCCTGCGTCTCGGCCAGGGTCACCTTGAGGCCGTCCAGCACGGGCCCCTGCACGATCAGCCCCTTGCGGCTGAAGGTGGCGCCGATGTCGAGGGACTTGAGGCTCACTCCCACCCCAGGCACAGTCACATCGAGATCCGCCACCTTCAGGCTGTCGACCTGGATTTTCAGGGGCAGCGGATGCCAGACGAAGGGTTCCGACGGCTCTTCCGGGGCCGGCTCCGAGTCGGCCACCTTGACCACAGGGTGGGTGACGTTAAGGGATTTGATCCAGAGCTTGCCCTGCAGCAATTTGCCCAGATCCCAGTCCAGCACGGCGCGATCCACAGTGACGTCCACCAGCTCGTCCTGCCAGCCGACCCCTTCCAGGGTCCAGCCATAGCCGAGCTGGCCCGCCACCAGCTCCCCCTTGAGGGAAGGCAGGGCAGCCCTGGCCTGCTGCCACAGCCACTTGTTGCCCTGATGGGTGAAGCCCAGCAGGCTGACGCCGATGAGCAGCAGGAAGATGAGCCCCATCAGCCAGAGAAAGATGCGTTTTACCCAGATCACAGTGCAGCCCCCCGCGGAAGATGCAGCCGCAGCGGCCAGAGAAAAATACGTTTTACCCAGATCACAGTGCAGACCCCCGCGAAAGACGCAGCCGCAGCGGCCAGAGAAAGATGCGTTTTACCCAGATCACAATGCAGACCCCCGCGAAAGATGCAGCCGCAGCGGCCGGTCAGAAGAACATAAGAGAAGAGAGGTTGAGCAGGACCGGATCATAGTTCAGGCCCCAGCGCGAAGTGGAGCCGCAGCGGCTTCTCATCTTCGGAAATGCCCACCGCCAGATCGAGCCTGACCTGGCCGATGGGGGTCACCCAGCGCACACCAACCCCGGTGCCTATCTTCCAGGCCTCGCTGTAGTCGACCGTGGCGGTACCGCTGTCGACGAACAGGGCCCCTAGCCACTTGTCGCTGAAACGGTAGTTGTATTCGGCGCTGGCGACGCTCACGTAGCGGCCCCCCAGCAACTTGCCGTCGCTGCCGCGCGGCGAGATGGTCTCGTAGCCGTAGCCCCGCACCGTCTGATCACCACCGGTAAAGAAGCGCAGGGAGGGCGGCACCAGCGAGAAGCTGTCCCCTATGATGGCTCCCTGTTCGGCCCGCAGCAGGAAGCGGTGATCCTCCCCCAGGGTGCGCAGCCACTTGCTGCGCCCCCACACCCGCACGAAGCTGATGTCGGAACCCCAGTAGGGGTCGGAGAACTCCAGGGTGAGCTGCTGGCGATCGCCCCAGTCGGGCACCAGACCGCCGCGCACCCGCAGCCGTGACCAGGAGACGCCGGGGATCAACAGCAAGCTGTTGCCCTCGTCGGCCCCCTGGGTATAGACCTCGTTTTCCAGCCGGATGAACACGTCCCGGTCCCAGCTCTCCGGCCGCCGCTTCCAGCGGTGCACGCTGAAGGTAGTCAGATCGGAGCGGGTATCGTTGTTGTCCTTGTACTGATAGCCGGCCTGCAACGAGTAGTAGTCCCGCAGCGGGTTGCCCACCGGGATCTGGTAGTCGAAGCTGAGCTCGGCCTCGGGCTGGGAGACCTTGGCGGTGGCGTTGAGCCGGTGGCCGTAGCGGTTGACCCAGGGCTTCTCCCAGGTGGCACTCATGCGCGGCCCCACGTCGGTGGCATAGCCGATACCCGTTTCAATCTCGTGATCGACCCGGTTGGAGAGAGTCACCTGCACCGGCACCCGGTTATGCTCGGCCTGACTGATGAGGGGCTTGATGTCCACCTGCTTGAACAGCTTGGTGGAGGAGACATCCTGCGACATCTCCGCCAGCCGGATCGCCAGATAGGGGTCGCCGCTCTTGATGTTGATGAGGGGGCGGATGAGACGCAGCGCCTCCGGGGTGGCGTCGTAGCGGATCTCGCCGAAGTGGTAACGCGGGCCGGAGCGAAACAGGATGTAGATCTCGGCGGTGCCCTGATCCGGAAACACCTTGACCTGGCTCTTGCTGATCTTGGCGTCGAAGTAGCCGCGGGCCAGCCCCAGGCTGCCCAGATCCGCCTTGATGGATTCGTATTTGCCGTGGTTGAGGGGATCCCCCTCTTTCAGGGGCAGCTTGTCCAACAGCTCGCTGTAGAGCTCGTCGCTGCCGGCATCCCCTTCCAGCAGGATGTCGAGGCGGGAGATGATGACCGGCTTGCCGGGATCCACCTCGATGATCACCTTAGAGGGGGTTTTCTTGTCCCGGCTCAGGGTGATCTTGGGCTGGTAGTAGCCATAGACCTGCAGCGCCTTTTGCACGCTCTCGGTAATCTTGGGGCGGGCCGGACGGTACTGGCGCTCCTGATAGACCGGCAGGGCATTGAGGTAGGCCTCGACGTTGTCCTTGTTCTCCCCTTTCAACCCCTTGATCTGATAGGTGAGTTTGGCCGCCATGGCGGGCGTGACGAACAGCAGCAGACAGAGGCTCAGTCCCAGCGCGCGAAGCCCACGACGAAAAGCCCGTGCGGGCGGTGAGATCCCTGCAGGCAGGGGCGGATTGCATCCTGTCAAACGTCAATTTCCCCGAAGAACATGATTAAAATAATGCGATATTCAGAACGAATATGAGGCTCACTCGATCGCAAGCGCGCCTCATCCTAGCATATCCCCGGCTCGACATCAGAGCGGGTTGACCGCGAATTTCGCCATATTATTGAAGCCTTTGCCCGCGCGGGCCGCCCATTTTTCAGGCATTCCCCCGCAGACTTATGCCACTATGGGCCCAAAAGGGCAATCCATGACCCTCAGGGCCTGGCCAGATGGCCCCTGCCGGCCAATCCGGCCCGATGGCGCAATCTCCCCGATTTCCCGATGGGCGCGACACCAACTGTCGGCAACGGGTCAAGATAGCAGCAATGCCCTCTCCCCAAGCGGCATAGCCAGGCCCCTGGCCGACACTGGGCCATCTCACTCGCGCCTCCGCGGGACTGTGGATTTTATCTTGCCGGATCAAACAGTTGCCGTCACGCAATCAAAGCCTCGTTCAACCCAATCGATTTATCCCGCTGCCCCCCTGCTCACTTCTCGCCCACACTGGGGTCATTGCACCAAGGCTCGCATCCCACCAGAGGAGACACCGTATGCACGCACGCAGCGAACAGATGGCGGACTACATCGCCGACCGACTCGAATTCATCACCTTTCTCGCCTGTTGCAGCGCCCTGCTGGCCCTGCTGACCGGCATGAACGGCCAGCAGGCGCTGGCCTTCACCGCGCTGAACCTGCCGTTCGGGCTCGCCATCCTGCTGGGCATGGCCATGCTGGCACCGCTGCCGACCCACTGGCGCCTGCCGGGCATCACCCTGCTGCTGGCAGGCAGCGCCCTGGCGACCCTGCAACTGGGGGGCAACTGGCTCAATCCGCTGGCCATCTGGAGCCTCTATGCCCTGCTCGGGCTGGAGATCCTCTGGCAGGCGCGCCCCAGAACCCGGCTCGGGGCCCGCGCCCGCGGCTGATATGCCGATGACGGCTGACGCGCGGCAGGAATTGGAGTACTCTTTGCGCCCCCGATTTGCCCACCGCCGAGGAGCGTCCCGATGAGAAAAGCCTGTGCCCAGCACATCCTGGTCAAGACCGAGAAAGAGTGTCTGGAGATCAAGGAGAAGATTGCCAAGGGAGCCGACTTCGGCCAGATGGCCAAGCGCTTCTCCACCTGCGCCTCCGGCAAGCGCTTCGGCGATCTGGGGGAGTTTTCGAAGGGCGACATGGTCAAGGCGTTTGACGATGCCGTGTTCAAGGGCGAGCTGCTGACCGTGCTCGGCCCGGTGCGCACCAAGTTCGGCTTCCACCTCATCAAGGTGCTCTACCGCAACTGAGTTCAGGGCCCGGTTCAGGGTTCTGGGGTCAGCTCCACCGGCCAGCCGCCGCAGCGGCGGGCATAGAAGCCGAAACGCCAGGGGTGGCGCGCCGCCCAGTCCTCCATCTCCGGCGCTGGCGTGAACCGGCTCTGCGGCCAGAGTGCAACCCGGCTCGGCCGCCCGTGCAGGGCCTGCCAGCGCGTCAGGCTCACCTGGGCCAAACGCCACTGATAGTCATCCTTCGGCAGCAGGGCCGGCGCAAATGCCAGCCCCCGGTTGCAATACTGGCCGTCGCCATCGCGCCCATCCACCAGCAGCCAGAAGACGTTGAGCAGATCCCCATACCCCACCTTGACCGGGTCATAATCGATGCGCACCGCCTGGCGCTGCGGTGGCACTTCCCGCCAGCTCGACCCCGTCGCCACCCGCTGACTGACATAGCCCGGCTCCACCCGGCTGACCCCGGGCAGGGTCTCGTAGACGGCCTCGGCGCGCCACATGTCCCCCGCCGCCAGCACGGCGCTGTCCGCCCACAGCGGAACGCTTGGGAAAAGCAGCAGGATTGAGATAAATTTACTAACGTTATCAGTCAATTAAGTTTATCCTTCTGGGCACTTGTTCATCATAACCAGGGGATCCCCGTTATGCCCAGTTATTTGTGGTGGCCACTGCTGGCCTGGTTGCTGCCGCTCGCCGGCGCCCTCGGTAGCCGTGTTCACCTCTGGCCCTGGTGGCTGGGATTCGCCCTCTGCCTGCTCGGGGCGCTCGTCTCCCTCGCCTTGCTGGTTCGCCTGCCCTGGTGTCGCAACCGCTGCGCCAACGGCTGGGGCGCCGTCCCCCTGCTGTTACCCCTGGCCTTTGTGGTGCAGGCGCTGCGCACGCCGCTGGTCAACGACGTGAGCACGGATCCCAGCAACCCGCCCCAGCTGCGCTGGGCCAGCGAGCTCAGAACGGCGCAGGATCTGCCCATTAATCCGGCCCCTTTGAAAGCATTTGAGGGGAAACCCGGTCCTCTCTTTACCAGCGCCCCCCCGGCCGAGGTGATCACCGAGGCCCACGCCCTGATGGAGCAGCTCGGCTGGCAGGTGCGACCAAGCCCACAAGGGCTCGAGGCGGTGGTCACCACCGGCTGGTTCGGTTTTCAGGATGACGTGGCGCTGCGGGTCTTTGCCGGACCCAGCGAAACCCGTATCGACATGCGCTCCGCCTCCCGCCTGGGACGCAGCGACCTGGGCACCAACCGGGCCCGTATAGAGGAGTTTCTGATCCGCCTCAACGAGCGGCTGGGTCAGGCCTACAAACCCAACTTGAAGCAATAAGAAGGTCATCCATGCGCGTCGAGGTGAAAGCCGACCGGGAATATGCCTGGTTTATCCGCCCCTTTTTCTGGCTGCAAAAGCGCAACTACGGCCAGGTGCTCATTCCGGGCAAGTGCTGGGGCCGCTCGCCGCGCCTGTTTGCCGCCGTCGCCACCCTCTACGGCGTCATCAACCGCAAGCGCTCCCCCATCGACCCCGTGCTGCGCTCCCTGGTGACGGTGCGGGTATCCCAGCTCAACTGGTGCCGCTTTTGCGTCGACATCAACGCCATGACCCTGATAAAGAGAGCCGGTTCCAGCGAGAAGGTGGAGGCGCTCGCCAACTGGCGCGAAAGCCCCTTGTTCGATGAGCGGGAGCGGGCCGTGCTCGACTACACAGAGGCGATGACGGGCCTCGATGGGGTCAGCGACGAGCAGGCCGCCCGTCTCAAGCCCTGGTTCGACGACGACGCCATGGTGGAGCTCACCGGCCTCATCGCCTTCCAGAACATGTCGGCCAAGTTCAACGCCGCCCTCGATATCGCCCCGCAGGGCTTCTGCCAGCTGCCGGTCCAGCCCGAGCGCCCGGCCCAGCCGAACAGCAAGGACGCCTGATGAGAGGCTCCCGCCTGCTGCTGGTGCTGGTGATGGGCTGCCTCATCGGCGCCTTTTTCGCCTTCGACCTGGGCCACTACCTGAGCCTGCCCCAGCTGCAGGCCCGTCAGGCCGAGCTGGCCGCCCTGGTCGAGCGTCATTTCGGCGCCGCCGCCCTGCTGTTCGTCGCCGTCTATGTGGTGAGCACCGCCCTCTCCCTGCCTGGCGCCAGCCTGCTCACCCTGGCTGGCAGCGCCGTATTTGGCGTTGCCTGGGGGCTCTTGCTGGTCTCCTTTGCCAGCAGCATTGGCGCGACCCTGGCCTTTCTCAGCGCCCGCTTTTTGCTGCGCGACTGGGTCGAGCGGCGCTTTGGCGACAAGCTGGCCAGCTTGCAGGCCGGCATGAAGAAGGAAGGGGCGCTTTATCTGCTGAGCCTGCGCCTCATCCCCATCTTCCCCTTCTTTCTGGTCAACCTGCTGATGGGGCTCACCCCCATCAGAGTCAGCACCTACTACTGGGTGAGCCAGCTTGGCATGCTGCCCGGCACATTCGTCTACGTGCTGGCGGGCAGCGAGCTCGCCAACCTCACCAGCACCGGCAATATCCTCTCCCCCGGCCTGATGGTGGCGCTGACCCTGCTCGGGCTGATGCCGATGCTGCTCAAGGATCTGCAGCGGCGCCTCACCCTGCATCGACTGCACGCCCCCTACCGCAAGCCGACCCGCTATGACTACAACCTGCTGGTGATTGGCGCCGGGGCCGGCGGTCTGGTCACCAGCTATATCGCCGCGGCGGTGAAGGCCAGGGTGGCCCTTATCGAGAAGCACAAGATGGGGGGCGATTGCCTCAACAGCGGCTGCGTCCCCTCCAAGGCGCTGATCCGAAGCGCCCGCTTTGCCGCCGAGCAGCGCCGGGCCAGTGAACTGGGCTTTGGCCCAAGCCAGACCAGCGCCGATTTCGCCGCCGTGATGGAGCGAGTCGCCCGCGTCATCAAGGAGGTCGAACCCCACGACTCCATTGAGCGCTATCAGGGGCTGGGAGTGGAGTGCATCCAAGGGGAGGCAAGGCTGGTCTCTCCCTGGGAGGTGGAGGTGAACGGCCAGCGCCTTGCCAGCCGCCATATCGTGCTCGCCACCGGCGCCCGGCCGCTGGTGCCCGAGCTGCCGGGGCTGGATCAGGTGCCTTGGCTCACCTCCGACACCCTCTGGCAACTGCGCACTGCACCGCGCCAGCTGCTGGTGCTGGGCGGCGGCCCCATCGGCTGCGAGCTGGCCCAGAGTTTTGCCCTGCTTGGGGTGCCCGTTACCCTGGTGGAGCTCTCGGATCAGCTGCTGCCCCGCGAAGAGCGGGAGGTGGCCGAACTGCTGGCGGATCAGCTGGCCCGCGACGGCGTGCGGGTGCTCACCGGCTGGCGCGCCGAGCGAGCCAACTATCTGCCAGCGGCCTCAGATTTCCCCATCCGGCTGCAACTGCGGCGGGGCGACGAGACGCAAACAATTGAAGGCGATCAGCTGCTGCTGGCGCTGGGCCGGGTGGCCAACGTCAGCGGCTTCGGGCTCGAAGCGCTGGGGGTGGCGCTGACCCCGCGCGGCACTGTGGCGGTCGATGGCTTCCTCGCCACCAACTACCCCAGCATTCTGGCGGTGGGGGACGTAGCGGGCCCTTACCAGCTCACCCATGCCGCCGCCCATCAGGGCTGGTATGCCGCAGTCAATGCCCTGTTCAGCCCGTTCAAGCGCTTTCGGGCCGACTATCGGGCCATGCCGGCCGCCATCTACACCACCCCCGAAATCGCCCGGGTCGGCCTCAACCAGAAAGAGGCCAGGGCGCAGGGCATCCCCTTCGAGCTGACCCGCTTCGAGCTGGCCGAGCTGGACAGGGCCGTCGCCGACGGCGAGCGCCAGGGCTTTATCGAGGTGCTCACCGTGCCCGGCAAGGATCAGATCCTGGGTGCCAGCATAGTGGGCACTCACGCCGGCGAGCGGATCGCCGAGTTCGTGCTCGCCATGCGCCACCGCCTCGGCCTTGGCAAGATCCTCGCCACCATCCACGCCTACCCCACCCTGATGGAGGGGAACAAGTACCTGGCGGGCGAGTGGCGCCGGGCCCGTCAGCCCGCCACCCTGCTGGCGCTGCTGACCCGTTATCACCGCTGGCGCCGCGGCGCCTGACCAACCAGGTAACCCAGATGCGACACTCATTGCCCTCGTTCAAACAGATGCTGCGCACCCTGCCCCTGCTGGCAGGCAGCCTCCTCTTCACCCAGGCCAACGCTGGTGACAACCCGCAGTGGCAGCAGACTCTCGACGAGGCCAAAGGGCAGACCGTCTACTTCAACGCCTGGGGCGGCAGCCCGGAGATCAACGCCTATCTGGTGTGGGCCGGCCAGGAGCTGGCGCGCGAATACCAGGTCAAGCTGGTGCAGGTGAAGGTGGATGACATCGCCCAGAGCGTCAGCCAGCTGCTGGCCAACAAGCAGGCCGGCAAGCGCAGTGGCGGCCCCATCGACCTGCTCTGGGTCAACGGCGAGAACTTCAAGGCGCTCAAGGAGCAGGGGCTGCTCGGCGCCCCCTTTACCCGGGAGCTGCCCAACATGGCGCTGGTCGACGGTACCCTGCCGGTGAGCGAGGACTTCACCGTGCCGGTGGAGGGGCTGGAAGCCCCCTGGGGCATAGGCCAGCTCAACCTGATGGTCAACGGCGAAGAGGTCAGCCCGCTGCCCACCTCGGCGGCGGCCCTGCTCACCTGGAGCAAGGCCCACCCCGGCCGCTTCACCTATCCCAAACCGCCCCAGTTTCACGGCTCCAGCTTCCTCAAGCAGATCTTGCTGGAGCTGACCCCGGATCCCGCCCCCCTCTATCGGGAGGCGACCGATGCCGATTTTGCCAAAGTTACCGCCCCGCTCTGGGCCTGGCTGGACGAGCTGCATCCGACGCTCTGGCGCAAAGGCAAGCTGTTCCCCACCAGCGCCGCCGAAACCCGCCAACTGCTCGATGACGGCGAGCTGGCGATGGCCATCAGCTTCAACCCGCAGGAGGCGCAGAGCGCGGTGCAAAATGGTACCCTGCCCCCCAACGTGGTGGCGGTGGCCATGGCGAAAGGGGCGCTGACCAACAGCCACTTCCTCGCCATCCCCTTCAACGCCAACGCCCGTGCCGGTGCCAAGGTGGTGGCCAACTTCCTGCTGAGCCCCGCCGCCCAGGAGCGCAAGGCCGAGCCCGCCTTCTGGGGCGATCCCAGCGTGCTGCGCGCCGATGCCCTGCCAGCCACCCAGCAGCAGGCACCGGCACTGCGTTTCAAATCGGTGGCAGAGCCCCACCCCAGCTGGCAGCTCAGGCTCGAAGCGGCCTGGGCCGAGCGCTACGGCCACTGATGAGCCGCTTTGGCCGCTCTTTGCGTGATTGGCGCCCCCTGTTTACGGCGGGGTGCGCCCTGGTTTTTGGCCTCCCGCTGCTGGCGGGGGGCTGGCAACTGCTGGCCGAGGGGCTCAGTCAGGCCCACCTGCAGCGGCTGCTGGCCCAGCCGGGCATCTGGCACTCTGCGCTGCTGAGCCTGTGGATTGGCGCCGCCTCGACCCTGGCCAGCCTGCTGCTGACCGCCCTGCTGCTGGCCCACAGCGACAGCCGGGCCGTCGGCTGGCTGCGGCGGCTGCTCTCGCCCTTGCTGGCCCTGCCCCACGTCGCCTTTGCCATCGGCTTTGCCTTTCTGCTCGCCCCCTCCGGCTGGCTGCTGCGCCTGCTCTCGCCGACCCTCACCGGGTTCGAGCTGCCCCCCGACTGGCAGACCCTGCGCGATCCCGCCGGGCTCGGGCTCATCCTCGCCCTGACCCTCAAGGAGACCCCCTTCCTGCTGCTGATGGCGCTCGGAGCACAAGACCCCGCCAGAGTGGCGCGCCAGCAGTGGCTGGGGGCCAGCCTTGGCTTCAGCGCCCCCCAGATCTGGTGGCGCCTGCTGCTGCCGGCGCTCTGGCCTGCCCTGCGTCTGCCCCTCTATGCGGTGGCCGCCTACGGGGTAGCCGTAGTAGATCTGGCCCAACTGCTCGGGCCCGATGCTCCCGCTCCGCTGGCCGTTCGCCTGTGGCTCTGGTATCAGGACCCGGATCTGGCCTGGCGCGGCGTCACCGCCAGCGGCGCCCTGCTGCTGCTCGCCATCACGGCGTTGCTGCTGGCCCTGTTGCGGCTGCTGGAACTGGCCCATAGAGCCCTTGGTAAACCCGGCTGGCTCGATGGCAGACGATCAGCCCCAAGCGCTCTTGGCCGCCCCCTTGCCACGAGCAGCGTGGCGACCCTGATCGTCCTCAATCTGGCGGTGCTGTGGGCGCTGCTGCTCTGGTCGCTGACCCGGCGCTGGCCCTTTCCCGCCCTCTGGCCGAGCCAGTGGAGCGGCCGCCATTGGCTCGAACTGCTGCCGACCCTCTCGCCGCTGCTGACCACCAGCATGCTGCTGGCATTGGCGAGCGGGGCGATAGCGCTGATGATGGCGGTACTGAGCCTGGAGGCGCAGGCGGGCCGCCGCCCCTGGCCGCTCTGGCTCATCTGCCTGCCGCTGCTGCTGCCACAGGCCAGCCTGCTGTTCGGCATTCGGCTCGGGGTGGACTGGTTCAGCCTCGGGTGGGGGGGCGATGGCATCGGCTGGGGCTGGGTGCTCTGGAGCCAGCTGCTGTTCGTCTTTCCCTACGTTTACTTGTGCCTGCAGGGCCCCTATCGCCAGTTCGACCCACGGATCACCCAGAGCGCCCTGCTGCTCGGGGCAACCCCGTGGCGAGCCTGGTGGCAGGTGAAAGGGCCGCTGCTGGCCCGGCCGCTGCTGTTTGCCTTCGGCGTCGGAGCGGCGGTAAGCCTGGCCCAATACCTGCCGACCCTGCTGTTTGGGGCAGGCCGGGTGGTCACCATCACCACCGAGGCGGTGGCCATCGGCAGCGGCCTCAACCGGCGGCTGGCGGGCCTCTACGGCCTGTTGCAACTCTTGTTGCCGCTCGTTATCTATCTGCTGGCGCTCTGGCTGCCGGCCCGGCTCAACCCGGCGCTCAAGGGCGCCCGCTGACGAGGAACTCTCATGATGGAAATAGCCATATGCTGAGCACCACGCCTCTTCGCCTCTATCTGGAGGAGAACCTGCTGCTCTCGCTGCCCGCCCTGCAGGTGGCGCCGGGCGAGGTGTTGACCCTGATGGGCCCCAGTGGCTGTGGCAAGAGCTCGCTGTTGGCGGCGCTGGCGGGGGTATTGCCGGCCAGCGGCCCCATCCGGCTGGAGGGGGACGTGACCTTGGGCGCGCGCCTGCTCACCCAGCTGCCGCCCCAGGCGCGGCGCATCGGCATGCTGTTTCAAGATGATCTGCTGTTCGACCACCTGACGGTGGCGGAAAACCTGATGTTCGGCATGCCGGCCAGCGTGAAGGGGCACGGGGCACGGCGGGAAAAGGCGGTGGCCGCGCTGGCGCAGGTGGATCTGACAAATCAGGCGGACAAGCTGCCGGGGGCGCTCTCCGGCGGCCAGAAGGCCCGCGTCAGCCTGCTGCGGGCGCTCTTGGCCGAGCCCGAGGCATTGTTGTTGGACGAGCCCTTCTCCCGCCTCGACAAGCCGCTGCGGGCCGCCTTTCGCGCACTGGTATTCGCCCAGATCAAGGCACTGGCCATCCCCGCCATTCTGGTGACCCACGACGAAGATGACGCGCCGGGCACCATAATCCAGCTCACCGAATCCCGTTTTTGACCGAGGAGTTCACCTTGTTTGACCGCCACCTGATCCCCGTTATCCGCAGCCCCCTCGCCCGGCTTGCCAGACCGCTCTGCCGCGCCGGGATCAGCGCCAACCAAGTCAGCCTCACCGGCTTTGCCATCGGCATGCTGGCGTTGCCGCTGCTGGCCTTTGCCTGCTATCAGTGGGCGCTGGCGGCCATCCTGCTCAACCGGCTGCTGGACGGGCTCGACGGCGCCGTGGCGCGGGAAACCGGCATCACCGACTGCGGCGGCTTTCTCGACATCACGCTGGACTTTATCTTCTACGCCGCCGTGGTGCTGGGCTTTGCCCTCGCCGCCCCCGCCAATGCGCTGCCCGCCGCCACCCTGCTGTTTGCCTTCATGGGCACCGGCTCGAGCTTTCTGGCGTTTGCCATCATGGCGGGCAAGCGGGGCATCGACAATCCGGTCTACCACCACAAGTCCCTCTACTATCTGGGCGGCCTCACCGAGGGGAGCGAGACCATCGCCCTCTTTGTGCTGATGTGCCTGTGGCCCGCCGCCTTCGCCCCACTCGCCTACGGCTTTGCCCTGCTCTGCGCCATCACCACCCTGACCCGGCTCTGGAGCGGTTACCACACCCTGCGTTGAGGCAGGACGGCGGGAGGGGGCCGCTACGGAACACTTGCGCATGGACGACAATGTTTTACCATGGCGACACTCTTTTTCAGGCTCATGAGAACCTTATGCGTCGCCTTGTCTCCGTGCTCACCCTCTCCCTGTTTCCCATGCTCTATGGCTGCAGCAGCACGCCGGCTGCCAAGCCTGTGGTCAAGCCCCAGCCCAACAGCGCCTTCATCAACCAGACGCCGCCGAGCAAACCCTTCTACGGGCAGGTGAGCCAGCCGGGAGTCAGCAAGGGGGACTTCGCCAATCGCGCCAATGTGAACAACTTCGTGCAGCGGATGGTGCAAAAGCACGGTTTCGACGGCGCCGAGCTGCACCGGGTGCTGGCCCAGGCCGAACGCTATGACTGGATCATCCGCCTGATGGATGCCCAGGCCCCCACCACCACGCCGCCCACCGGCCCGACCGGCGCCTGGAATCGCTACCGCGCCAAGTTCATCACCCCGGACAACGTACAGAACGGCGTCAGCTTCTGGCGTGAGTACGAGAACGAGCTCAACCGCGCCCAGCAGATCTATGGGGTGCCGCCGGAGATCATCGTCGGCATCATAGGCGTGGAGACCCGCTGGGGCCGGGTGATGGGCAAGACCCGCATCCTGGATGCACTGGCGACCCTGGCGTTCGACTACCCGCGCCGGGCCGAGTTCTTTACCAGCGAGCTGGAATCCTTCCTGGTGATGACCCGCGACGAGGGGATGGATCCCACCGAACCCAAGGGCTCCTACGCCGGCGCCATGGGCTACGGCCAGTTCATGCCCTCCAGCTTCCAGCGCTACGCGGTGGACTTCAACGGCAACGGCCATACCAACCTGTGGGACCCGGTGGATGCCATCGGCAGCGTGGCCAACTACTTCAAGGCCCACGGCTGGGAGAAGGGGCAACCGGTGGCGGTACGCGGTCAGGGCCAGCTACCTGGCTACGAGCACGGCTTCCAGACCCGCTACCCGGTCGCCTCCCTGCGCCGCGCCGGACTGTCTCCCACCAGCACCCTCGGCAACCACAGCGAGGCGAGCCTGCTGCGCCTGGACGTGGGCACCGGCTATCAGTACTGGTACGGCTTGCCCAACTTCTACACCATCACCCGCTACAACCACAGCACCCACTACGCCATGGCGGTGTGGCAGCTGGGGCTGGCGGTCAAGGATGCCCGCGGCGGTTTCTGATCCGGCCGGATAAAAAAGGGCGGCCCTCGGGGCCGCCGCGCCAACCATCCACACTGCGCCTTCGGGCGCAGTGTGCGTTTACAGCGCCCCCGCCTTCGCCAGACGATCCAGCTCGGCAAGCAGGGCGGCCGGCTCCACCCGACGGGTGTAATCGGCGTTGATGAAGTGGTAGAGCACGGTGCGGTTCTGGCCGATGATGTAGCTGGCCGGCACCGGCAGGGTGAAGCTCTCGTCGCCGTTGCTCGCCGGGATGTCGATGCCAAAGCCGGCATAGATGGGCCTGAGGGCCTCCGGCAGTTCGAACACCAGTCCCAACGCTGCCGAGACCTGGTTGCCCTCGTCGCTCAGCACGGTGATCGCCAGCCCGTTGGCGGTGAGGGTATCCTGCGCCGAGCTGGGGGTTTCCGGCGTCATGCCGATGAGGTTCACGCCGCGCTCGCGTAGCGCCGGCAGCACGGCGTTGAGCGCCTGCATCTCCATGTTGCAGTAGGGACACCAGCCACCGCGATAGACGTTGAGCAGCACAGGCCCCTCCGCCAGATAGTGGGAGAGCGGGCGCACCACCCCGTGCTGATCCGGCAGGGCGAAGTCGGGCATCCGCTCTCCGCGTCCCAGGGCGGCCTGCTCCAGCCCGCTTGCCTGCAGGTTGCGGGTCGCCTCCTCCATCAGGGCCAGTACCGGGGCCGGTACCTGGCGCTGCTTCTGCTCATCGTACGCTTTGATTTTTTGCTCGAGTGTGTGCATCATGACCATCCTTTTTGTAGTGGTCGCTACAATATCAAGCGGACCAAGCTCCATGGTCAAGTTGTTTTTTAGCGATCACTCCAAAATAACGTTTCACAAGGCAGGAATCGAGATGGCAAGACCCGCATCATTTGACAGAGAACAGGTACTGGAAATCGCCCTCAACGCCTTCTGGGATACCGGCTTCAGCAACACCGGCATTGCCGCGCTGGTCGAACGGATGGGACTCAAGCCCAGCAGCCTGTACGGCGCCTTCAGCTCAAAGGAGGGGTTGTTCATGGAGGTGCTGCAGCGTTATTCGGCGCAGAGCCTGGCGCAGATCGAGCAGATCCTGGGTTCGGCAGCCTCCCCGCTGGCGGGCGTGCAGGCCCTGCTCGATGCAGTGGCCCGGGATGCCATCGCCAGCGAGGCGCACCGTGGCTGCCTGCTGGTCAACACCTTGCTGGAGATCGGCCGCCACCACCCGCTCATTCAGGAGACCGCCAGCAGCCACCTCGCCGAGGTCGAGCTGCGGGTCAGCGCAGCCTTGTGCCAGGCGCAGGCGGCAGGGGAGCTGGCCGCCGGGCGCGACGTCGACGCCACCGCCGCCTTGCTGATGACCATGGTGTGGGGATTGCGTGTGCTGGGCCGCACCCATCCGCCCGCCGCCAAGGTGAACGCCGTGCTGGCCCAGATGCAGGCCATCTTGTCTGCGGAGGCATGACGACCGCTCACCAGGCTGTGGGGGTCACTCGTTTTCCAGCAGCCAGCGCTTGAGCAGGGCGGCCAGCTGCTCCTGCTCGGCCTGGGTCAATGGCGCCAGCAGGCGCCGCTCGTTGGCCACGTGCCGCTCCACCGCCCGGTCAACCAACTCCCGACCCGCGTCGGTCAGGCAGACCAGCAGGCTGCGCCGATCGCTCGGGGCTGCCTGACGTTCGACCAAGCCCCGCTCTGCCAGTTTGTCGAGGCGGGCGGTCATGGCCCCCGAGCTCAACATGGCGGATTGATAGAGCACGGTCGGGGTGAGCGGTTCGCCGGCCCGGCGCAGGGTCGCCAGAATGTCGAAGTCGCTGCCCAGCAGGCCGCACTCCTTGAGCTCCTCGCTCACCTCCCGTCCGGCGATCGCCGCCATTCGCGCCACCCGTCCCAGCACGCCCATGGGAGAGCAGTCGAGATCCGGTCGCTGCCGGGCCCACTGGGCCAGCAGCAGGTCTACATGATCTGATTCCATCTTCGGCCACTTATCTTTTTATCGAGATACTTGATGATAAACCAATTAGAGGCTAATTTATCTTTACTTAAAGATACTTTATAAAGAGACAAATACATGCCCATGCTGATCGCCCTGCTGGCCCCCCTGCTCTGGGGCAGCACCTATGCCGTCGTCAGCCTTTATCTGACCGACTACTCCCCCTACTGGGTGGCGGTATGGCGGGCATTGCCGGCCGGCCTGCTCCTGTTGCTGGTACGCCCGCGTCTGCCGCCCCTGTCCTGGGGCAAGCAGAGCCTGCTGGCGTTTTGCAACATCGCCGCCTTCTTCGCCCTGCTGTTCGTGGCCGCCTTCCGCCTGCCGGGCGCCGTAGCGGGCACCCTGGGTGCCACCCTGCCGCTGATCCTGATGTTGCTGGCCTGGTTGCAGGATGGTGTCAGACCGTCCCTGAAATGGCTGTTGCTGGGGCTGATGGGATTGGGCGGGGTCTTGCTGCTGCTCAACCCTTCCGCCAATCTGGATCCCGTCGGCGTGACCTGCGCTCTGCTGGCTACCCTGCTCATCGGCCAGTCCAGCCGCTGGATGCGCCACTGGCCGGTGAGCGATCTGCTGGCGCTGACCGCCTGGCAGCTGCTGCTGGGCGGCCTGATGCTGATCCCGCTCGCCTGGTGGCTGGCCGGCCCCATGCCGCTGCCGCAGCCGGCAAGCGCCCCCGGCCTGCTCTGGCTGATCCTGCTCAACACGGCGCTGGCCTACTGGGCCTGGCTGTGGGGGCTCAAGCGCCACGGCCCGGAGGTGATGGGCATGCTGGCCCTCACCAACCCCATGGTTGCGGTCTCCTGCGGGGTGCTGATGGTGGGCGAGACGCTGGATGCTCGCCAATGGCTCGGCATCGGGGTGATCCTGCTATCCCTGTTCCTGATGAAGCTGCCGGCCCGCCCCTTCTTCAAGCGCTGGCAGGCTCGCCGGGCTAGCACCGGCCAGTGCGGCAAGCCGTGAGCACGACCCATCCAAGCTCAAGCGCAATAAAAAAGAGGAGCCATCAAGGCTCCTCTTTCACATTCCGCGGGTATTTGAGTCGAACTCAGACCCCGGCCTTGGCCAGGGCGGCGGAGACGATCTGCTGGGCTTCCTGCTGGATGAGGTCCAGGTGCGCCTCGCCCTTGAAGCTCTCCATGTAGATCTTGTAGATGGACTCGGTGCCGGAGGGGCGCGCCGCGAACCAGCCGTTCTCGGTCACCACCTTGAGGCCACCGATGGCCGCATCGTTGCCCGGCGCCTTGGTCAGCTTGGCGACGATGGGCTCGCCGGCCAGGGTGGAGGCTTCCACCAACGCCGGATCCAGCTTGGAGAGCACCGCCTTCTGGGCACTGTTGGCCGGGGCGTCGATGCGGCGGTAGCTGGAGCGACCGAACTTGGCTTCCAGTGCATCGTAGTGAGCCTGCGGATCCTTGCCGGTCACCGCCAGAATTTCGGCCGCCAGCAGCGCCAGGATGAAGCCATCCTTGTCAGTGGTCCAGACGGTGCCGTCTTTGCGCAGGAAAGAGGCGCCCGCGCTCTCCTCGCCACCAAAGCCGAACTCGCCGCTGTAGAGGCCATCCACGAACCACTTGAAGCCGACCGGCACCTCTTTGAGGGTGCGACCGATCTCGCCGGCAACCCGGTCGATCATGGAAGAGGAGACCAGCGTCTTGCCGACCGCAGACTCTTTGGACCAGCCGGTACGATGGGTAAACAGATACTGGATCGCTACCGCCAGGTAGTGGTTCGGGTTCATCAGGCCCGACTTGGTGACGATACCGTGACGGTCGTAGTCAGGGTCGTTGCCAAGGGCGATGTCGAACTTGTCCTTGAGGGCAATCAGGCTGGCCATGGCAAACGGGCTGGAGCAGTCCATCCGGATCTTGCCGTCTTTATCCAGGGTCATGAAGGAGAAGGTCGGGTCGACCTTGTAATTCACCACCTCGATGTTCAGACCATAGGTCTTGGCGATGACGTCCCAGTAGGCGACGCCGGAGCCACCCAGCGGATCGACACCGATCTTGATGCCGGCCTGCTTGATGGCATCCATGTCCAGCACGTTCTTCAGGTCATCCACATAGGGAGTGACATAGTCGTGCTCCACCACGAACGGGCTCTTGAGGGCCTCGGCGAACGGCATCCGTTTCACGCCGGCCAGACCCGCTTCCAGAATGGCGTTGGCACGATCCTCCACCCACTTGGTGATCTCCCCTTCCGCGGGGCCGCCGTGGGGCGGGTTGTACTTGAAGCCACCGTCTTCCGGCGGGTTGTGGGACGGGGTGATCACCACGCCGTCGGCACGGGCGGCAGGCTTGCTGGCATTGTGGCGCAGGATGGCGTGAGAGATGACCGGGGTCGGCGTGAAGCCGAGGCCGGCCTGAATGCGAGTCTCGACGCCGTTGGCGGCCAACACTTCGACTGCGCTGGCAAAGGCAGATTCAGAGAGAGCATGGGTATCCATACCGACAAACAGCGGGCCCGTGATGCCGGCCTGCTGGCGATACTCCACCAGCGCCTGGGTCACCGCCAGGATGTGGGATTCGGTGAAGGCATTGTGCAGGGCGCTGCCGCGGTGGCCGGAGGTGCCGAAGGCAACCCGCTGCTCGGGGCGGCTCATGTCCGGCTTGTTGAGGTAGTAGGCGCTGACCAGACGGGGAATGTTGGTCAGGTCGCTCAAACGGGCCGGCTGACCGGCGTGGGAATGCTGTGCCATGGCGTTGTCCTTGCTTGATGGCGGCCTTGCCCGGCAAGGCCTGAGTCTGATGAACCGTTAGATTGCGCCGCACACCCGGGCGATCACCTCGTCGCCATATCCCATGCTGGCCATCAGCTGGGCCACCATGTTCTGTTTGCGACTGGTGTTGGTGTTGGTGATCACCCAGAACGGGGTTTGTGGCACCTGCTTGGGCTTGGTGGTGCTGCCGCTGGCGCGCAGGGCATCGGGATCCCGCGAGAAATAGACGCGCTTGCGCCCCTTGATTTCGGTGGCCTGGGTAAACCCGACCGGATCATCCCGGTAGAGGGTACTGAGCACCTGCATGAAGCGGTTGATGGACTTCTCTTCTTTTTGCAGCTCGCCGGAATCGAGCAGCGTTTCCAGCCCCATGGCGTCGGCCACGGTAGGCGACGGAGCCTCCGTCACCTCTGCTGCGACCGGCGAGGCCTGGCGGGCGGGCTGTTCCAGCAGGCGGCGCAGGATATCGGAGGCACTCTCACCAATGTGCCGGGTCTGGCTGGCGATATAGAAGTAGAGATCGTCATCAAGCTCGATGGTTTTCATAGGGATGCGCTGGACTCGTCGAAATTCGGATGCGGCGATTATACATAGGCAAACCCGGCAGCCCAAGCAAGGGGCGGACAGATGTGCATGAATCTCATCGAGAATACGGCATAATAGCGGCCCAAGTGTGTGATCCGTCGCACTGATAGCCGTTCTGGCTGGCTTTTTTTAGGAAAAAAACCACACTTTTTTGCTCCGTGATGAGTGAAATCCTTTTCTTTCCAGTGCGTTAAATCATGGCGAGCAACGTACTCACGACCGACAAGGTGTCATTTTGCAACAAAACCCATTATTGAACTTCAAGGAGCAGGGCCAGGGCCAACCCGTCGTGCTGATCCACGGGCTGTTCGGCAGCCTGGACAACCTGGGCCTGCTGGCACGCCCGCTGAGCGAACAATACCGGGTCATCAGCGTCGATCTGCGCAACCACGGCGCCTCCTTTCACTCCGATGAGATGAGCTACCCGGCCCAGGCCGCCGATCTGCTCGCCCTGCTCGATCAGCTGGGGCTTGAACAGGTGGCGCTCGTGGGCCACTCCATGGGGGGCAAGGTTGCCATGCAGGTTGCCAAGCAGGCACCAGCCCGCGTCGCCAGGCTGGTAGTGGCCGACATAGCGCCGGTCGCCTACCCTCACTCCCGCCACCAGAACGTGTTTGCCGGCCTCAATGCCACGCTCGAACAGGCTCCGCAAAGCCGCGGCGAGGCGGAAGCCATCTTGGCCGAGCATGTCGAGATCGCCGGCGTACGCCAGTTCCTGCTCAAGTCCTTCGCCAAGGGGGAGTCAGGTTGGGGCTGGCGTTTCAACGTGCCGGCCCTTGAGCGCAACTACGCCAACATCATGGGCTGGCCCGATCCACAGAGCCGTTTCGAGGGGCCTGCGCTCTTCATTAAGGGGGGCGATTCCGACTACATGCAGCCTGAACATACCGAGACGGTGATGGCCCAATTTCCCGCTGCCAAGGCCCGGGTCATCGCCGGCACCGGTCACTGGCTGCACGCGGAAAAGCCGGTTTTGTTCAACAAACTGGTTGTGGATTTCCTGTCGACAGGCGGTTAACAGTTTCAAATCCTTTGTGATATAGTGCGCCCGTCATAAGGAGTGTGCGCAATCCATGCTAAGTGAACATATCGACCTGATCGAGAGTCTGGGCCTGAAGTTATTCTTTGTGGCCATTTTCGTATTGATTGGCCTGGCCATTCAGGACGTGCTCAAACGCGGCAATGTGCCCCGTTTCGGCCGATTCATCGTCTGGTTGGTACTCTTCCTGGGTTGTGCAGGTTTTGTCGCCAAGGGGCTGATCGAACTGGGCTGGGAAGGCTCAGGCATCGGCTAACTTATTTCCATCTGTGATGTATGGCCAAACAGCAAACTGATCGAACAACACTGGATCTGTTCGCAAACGAGAAGCGCCCCGGCAGGCCAAAGACCAACCCACTCCCCCGCGAGACCCAGCTCAAGATCAACAAGCGCAACCAGCTCAAGCGCGATCGAGAGAACGGTTTGAAGCGGGTAGAGTTAAAGGTGGAGGCCGAATTGCTGGAGCGCCTGAACCAACTTGCGTTACAACAGAACGTCAGCCGAGCCGAGCTGATCCAATCTATCCTGAAGCAACAGATTGAGTCTGCACATGCAGCAGGCATCGCAATCTGACCGTTAAGCATTAACACCAGATACGGGTAACTAAACACTATGGCTAGTGTAGGTCTGTTTTTCGGCAGCGATACCGGTAATACCGAAGCTGTCGCCAAGATGATCCAGAAAGAACTGGGCAAACAACTGATTGAAGTCCGTGACATTGCCAAGAGCAGCAAGGCCGACATCGACAGCTTCGATCTGCTGATGTTCGGTATCCCGACTTGGTACTATGGCGAAGCCCAGGCCGACTGGGACGACTTCTTCCCCGAGCTGGAAGAGATCGACTTCACCAACAAGCTGGTCGCCATCTTCGGATGCGGCGATCAGGAAGATTATGCCGAGTACTTCCTCGACGCCATGGGCACCCTGCGTGACATCGTCGAAGCCAAAGGCGCCATCGTCATCGGCCACTGGCCGACCGCCGGTTACGAGTTCGAAGCCTCCAAGGCGCTGGTGGATGACAAGCACTTCGTGGGTCTGGGTATCGACGAAGATCGCCAACCCGAGATGACTGCCGAGCGCGTCAAGGGCTGGTGCAAACAGCTGCATGAAGAGATGTGCCTGGCCGAGCTGGAGTGATCCACGCTTGCCAGCACCTCTGACAACAAGGGCCCCGCGGGGCCCTTGTTGTTTTCTGGTCATGCGCTCTCGCCGCCCCTGTGCTCGGGCTTGGCCCGCACATAGAGGGTACGTTTGACCTGGGCCACCAGCTCGCCCTGGCCATCCTGTACCGTCACCTCAAACTCGGGAAAGTGCTTGTCTCCCCCTTCGGTCGCCGCGACTATGGCGGCCAGCTTGCCGTCGGTCAGGTTGAACTCGGCCACCAGCTTGCCCTTGCCAGGCTTGATGTAGTTGATGCTGCCCGCCTTGTCCCAGACGTAATAACGGTTCCTGAAATAGCCCATCAGCATCAGCGGATAGATGGGATCCGTCATCGCAAACATGCTGCCGCCAAACTGGGTGCGGTTGGCGTTCTTGTTCCACCAGCGGGACTTGAGGGTGACCCGGCAGAAGCGAAAATCATCGCTCAATGTCTCTATCTTGATGCCCGCGCCCCAGAAGGGGGGCCAGGCGTTGAGGGCGCGGCGCACCCAGGCCGCGTTGTCAAAAAGCCAATCCATGGATCTCATCCGACCAGAGTGAAGAAGGTTACATTTTATCAACATTCGGCGGGTGAGCAAGCCGCCGTCACAATCCGCACAATTCGTGGATAAGCGGTCGAGCGCGCTAAAGCCCTTGAATTGCTGGGTTTATTTTTAGGTGAGCTACGACCTATAATGACAGGCCAAGCGAGTTCGTGGTTGCCATTACAGCGGCAGTCAATCAGAATAACCACACCTTCGAGAATGCGAATAAATAGAAATGGCAGACAACAACCAAGCGTTAAAAAAGGCCGGGCTCAAGATCACCTTGCCCCGCGTCAAGATCCTGGAAATCCTGCAACAGCCGGACTGCCAGCACACCAGTGCGGAAGATCTGTACAAACGACTGATCGACCAGGGTGAAGAGATTGGTCTCGCTACCGTCTACCGCGTTCTCAACCAGTTTGATGATGCCGGTATTGTCACCCGTCACCACTTCGAAGGGGGCAAGTCGGTGTTCGAGCTGGCCACCCAGGAACACCACGACCACCTGGTCTGCCTCGACTGCGGCAAGGTGATCGAGTTCTCCGACGAGGTGATCGAGCAGCGCCAGACCGAGATCGCCAAGAAGCACAACATCCGTCTGACCAATCACAGCCTCTATCTCTATGGCCACTGCGCCGCCGGCGACTGCAAGCACGACGATTGATTGGCAGAACCCGCGCAATAAAAAAGCCAGCATGATGCTGGCTTTTTTGTGCCCATATTCCGGACAAGAAAGGGCAGGGTCTCCCCTGCCCTCCTTCATCAGGCCTCGGCCTTGCCCCACACGTCGCGCAGGGCCACGGTGCGGTTGAACACCAGGTGCTCCGGGCTGGAGAGCTTGTTGTCGGCGCAGAAATACCCTTCACGCTCGAACTGGTAAGCCTGCTCCGGCTTGGCATCCTTGAGGGAAGCTTCCACGCGGGCACCCTCGATGATCACCAGGGATTCCGGGTTCAGGGCCGCTTCGAAGTCCTCTTCGGCGCCCGGGTTCGGCACCTTGAACAGACGGTCGTAGAGGCGCACTTCGGCCGGCAGGGAGTGAGTGGCGCTGACCCAGTGGATCACCCCCTTCACCTTGCGACCGTCCGCCGGATCCTTGCCTAGGGTCTCGGGGTCGTAAGAGCAGTAGATGCAGGTGACCTTGCCGTCGGCATCCTTCTCGACCCGCTCAGCCTTGATGACATAGGCGTTGCGCAGGCGCACTTCCTTGCCCAGTACCAGACGCTTGAACTGCTTGTTGGCTTCTTCTTTGAAGTCCGCTTCATCGATGAGGATCTCGCGGGTGAAGGGAAGCGTGCGGGTACCCATCTCGGCATTGCTCGGGTGCGCCGGTGCAGTCAGCACTTCGTCGGTGGCCAGGTTCTCGATGACCACCTTGACCGGATGCAGCACGGCCATGGCGCGCGGGGCATTCTCGTTGAGATCTTCGCGGATGCAGGCTTCCAGCATGCTCATCTCGACGATGTTGTCCTGCTTGGTCACGCCGATACGCTTGCAGAACTCGCGGATGGAGGCCGGGGTGTAGCCGCGGCGGCGCAGACCGGAAACGGTCAACATGCGCGGATCGTCCCAACCGTCCACGTGCTTCTCGGTCACCAGCAGGTTCAGCTTGCGCTTGGACATGACGGTGTATTCGAGGTTCAGACGAGAGAACTCGTACTGACGCGGGTGGCAGTCGATGGTGATGTTGTCCAGCACCCAGTCGTACAGGCGACGGTTGTCCTGGAACTCCAGCGTACAGATGGAGTGGGTGATCCCTTCCAGGGCGTCCGAGATGCAGTGAGTGAAGTCATACATCGGGTAGATGCACCACTTGTCACCGGTCTGGTGATGGTGGGCAAACTTGATGCGATAAATGACGGGGTCACGCATCACCATGAAAGGGGAAGCCATGTCGATCTTGGCGCGCAGGCAGGCGGTGCCTTCGGCAAACTCGCCGTTCTTCATCTTCTCGAACAGGGCCAGGTTCTCTTCCACGGAGCGATCGCGGAACGGGCTGTTCTTGCCCGGCGCGGTCAGGGTACCGCGGTATTCGCGCATCTGCTCGGCAGAGAGCTCGTCCACGTAGGCCAGCCCCTTCTCGATGAGCTCGATGGCATAGCCGTGCAGCTTGTCGAAATAGTCGGAGGAGTAGCAGATCTCGCCATTCCACTGGAAGCCGAGCCACTGCACGTCCTGCTTGATGGACTCAACGTACTCGATATCTTCCTTCACCGGGTTGGTGTCGTCGAAGCGCAGGTTGCACTGGCCCTGGTAGTCGCGGGCGATGCCGAAGTTCAGGCAGATGGACTTGGCGTGACCGATATGGAGATAACCGTTCGGCTCGGGCGGAAAACGGGTATGCACACTGGAGTGCTTACCGCTGGCCAGATCTTCATCAATGATCTGACGAATAAAGTTAGTTGGGCTGTTCGCCTGACTCATGGCTCACCTCAAAAATGCGTCACTGGCGGAAGTTGTGCCGGCTGGCACCCTCAACCCCCCGCCGTCAAGCCGGATATGATCCCTCATTACGCGCCCTGTCTCAACCTGAATTTGCCCGTTTCGGGGTACTGGCGCCGCAAAACGCCCCGCCCTGGTGGCCGGTTTGACTGACTGGTGAAAAAAAGACCCCGCACGAGGCGGGGTTCAAGGTGATGAAAAACAAAAACAGACAATACACACACAACAAAGGCTCACACGCACAGTCAACCTTTCCCAAGCCCGATGACCATCGTCCTTGGGAAAGGCGGGTCTTGCGACCCACCTTGCGTTATGGAGTGAGGGCTATCAGTTCAGCTCGGTGACGCGGCTGGTACGCTTGCCATCGAAGCTGGTGGTGCGCAGGTAGACCTTGCCGTTGACGCTCGGCTTGGCGGCTGCGTCGTAGGCGCTCCAGCTCTTGCCATCCAGACTGTACTGGATGGGCAGGCCTGGCAGATCCACGTTCGCCTCAAGCACGCCGTTCACCACCTTGGCGCCCGGTACTGAGAGGCGGTATTCCACCCCGGCCTGATCCAGTTTCGGCAGCACGCGCTGACCCAGCACGTTGGCAAACTGGTTCCACTCCTTGTTCAGGGTGGCCTTGTTGACGAACTTGGTGGTGCCGGAGAACTCGCGGTTCTTCACGTAGTCCAGCTCGAAGCCACCCTTGTGCCAGGCGCGCTCGGCCATGGAGAAGATGCGCGGGTAGACCATGTACTCGTATTGCGCGTCGGTACGCACGGTTTCACTCCACTGCTGACCGGAGATCCCCTTGAACTTGACCGGATCCTGGTCACCCTTGGCCACGAAGGCGTTGCCGTCGCGGTCAACCGAGGTCTCGGCGTTCTGCGGCAGGTTTTCCGGGGCGAAGGCGAACACCTTGCGGGTGTCGTTGAAGCGGGTAGCCCAGTAGTAGCCGCGCTCGGCCGGGTGTACCTCGTTCGGGAAGTCGAAATAGAGGTAATCCGGGTTGGAGAGCACCACCTCATAGCCCTTGTGCGCCCACTTCATCGCTTCGTTGAAGCCACCCCAGTAGAGGGTTTCCCAGAAGTTGACCCGGGTCTTGTCGGTGGCGAACACGCTGGCATCCGTGGCGTACTTGAGACCATCTTCCCACGCCTGCAGGGTGGAGAAACCGTGGCCCTTGACCATCTCGCTCACTTCCTTGGCGAAGTAGACCGGCAGCTCGGCCACGTCCTTGATCTTGCCCTCATCCACCATCTTCTGGCACATGGGGGACTTGCCGAACGGCTTGTCCTGCTTGCTGGAGTCGACGTTGCCCTTCCAGGCCACCAGATCTTCTTTCTTGGTGACGGCCGGATCCTGGTAACCACCGCCCTGCATGATGTTCTTCGCCTCGTCACCACCGTAGTGCCAGGCAGTCAGCGGCTGGCCGGCGGCCTGGTGCATCTGGGCCACTTCGTCCATCACCTTGGCCACGAAGGTGGCGGCGCCCGGCTGGCAGGGGTTGATGAAGGACATCTTGTCGTAGAACTGCACCGAGGTGACGTTGGAGGTATCGGCCGGGTCGGTCAGACGGAACTGGTTGGCCTCGGCCTCTTTACCTTCAGCCATCAGACGCTTGTAACGCGCCTCCATGGAGACCACGGCGGCACGGGCGTGGGCCGGCATGTTGATCTCGGGGATCACGGTCACGCCACGGGCCTTGGCATAGCGCACCAGGTCGATGTAGTCGGCCTTGCTGTAGAAACCGGAGCCCTGGTTGTCGCTGGTCGGGCCGGAGCCCAGCTGCGGCATCAGGCACTTGGTTTCGGACTCGTCGTGGCAACGCTGGCTGCCGACGTCGGTCAGCTCCGGCAGGCCCGGGATCTCCAGACGCCAGCCTTCATCGTTGGTCAGGCCAAGGTGCAGCACGTTGAGCTTCATGGCGGACATCTGATCCACCAGCTTCTTCAGGGTCTCGGGACTTCTGAAGTGACGGGCCACGTCGGTCTGCATGCCGCGGTATTCAAAGCGCGGGGCATCCTCGACGGTCATCTGGCTGACCAGCTTGTCGTTGACTCCCAAGAGGGAGATCAGGGACTGGGCACCCCAGAAGGCACCTTCGATGTCGTGCCCCTGAATGACGGTTCCCTTCTTGCCGATGGTCATGTCGTAGCCTTCGGCCTGCTTGAGCTTGCTGCCGAGCTTGATGGTCACTGGGTAGCCGGTGTCGGAGAGGGTAACACCCAGCTTGGTCAGTTGAGCCTTCAGGGCTTCGGCGCGATCGCTCGGCAGGTCCAGGGCATTGAGCTTGATGGTGGAGAAGTCGACCTGCGGGCCGGCCTTGACCACCTGCTTCATCGGGGTCGGCAGGATCTGGTTGTCGACCTTGCCAGCCGGCAGCAAGCTGCTGGTCTGGTTGGCGGCGAAACGGGTTTCGCTGTTCATCAGGATGTTGTTGTCATCCTTGGTGCGCTTCCAGCCGTCGGCCGGCATCGGCTTCTCGTAGGTGGTGGCATCGTCGATGTTGCTCATGCTGGCCAGCACTTTCGGCTCGGCCCCTTCGCTGGCGACATACCAGTTCGGCATGATGTCAGATTCGAACAATACCCAGTACTCCACCACCAGCGGCACTTCGACCGTGGCATCCTTGGCAAAGCCCTGGAACTTCTCGGTCGGCGTCAAACGATAAAGGTCGCCGGTCAGGTGGGTGATAGTGAACTGGTCGTTGTCCACCCGCTGGATGCGGCGGATGGAGGAGACATAGATGCTCCAGTCCTTGGAGGTGACGTCAGCACCGGTATTGGTCAGGTGCAGCTTGGCAACGCCGCAGCTCGCCCACTCGGAGCCCAGCGCCTGGCAGTCGAGACCGGCACCGGCACCGTCGTTGGTGACGACTTCGTACTTGACGACGAGGTTGCTGGCGAGGGCGTCGACCACGGCTTGCTTGGCGGCATCGGCTGCCTGTACCTGGCTGACGAAAACGGTAGACATGGCAATGGCTAACAGAGAATGTTTCAAGTTCATAACTGCTGCTCTCATTTGAAGTAAAGGTTGGATTTTCTTGGCTTTTTTTATATGGGGCCCCGAGGCGGGGCCCTTAGTTATGTCAACAATGGACTTAGACTTGAGGCGAGCTTGGCGCCCGATTAACGCAGGGCCTTCATCTCACCGGCGATGATTTCGGCCAATGGGCCCAGAATCACCTGCAGGTTCTGCTCACCGAGCTTGACCACACCGGCCGCGCCCAGGGCTTTGAGCTTGCGCTCGTCAACGATGCTGCGGTCTTTCAGGGTCAGACGCAGACGGGTGATGCAGGCATCGATGGTCACCAGGTTCTCCTGACCGCCCAGCACTTCCAGATACTGGCGTGCCAGTTCGGTACGGTCGGTGGTCTGAGCCTGTGCCGGTACCGCTTCGTCATCTTCACGACCCGGGGTTTTCAGGTTGAACTTGACGATGACGGCGCGGAACACCACGTAGTAGAGACCGAAGAACACCAGGCCTTGTACCAGCAGCATGTACCAGTGGGTCGCCAGCGGGTTACGGCTGGAGAGCACCATATCCACCAGGCCGGCACTGAAGCCGAAACCAGCAATCCACTGCATGGAGGCAGCGATGAACACGGACAGACCGGTCAACAGGGCGTGGATGACGTACAGCACCGGTGCCACGAACATGAAGGAGAACTCGAGCGGCTCGGTCACCCCGGTGAAGAAGGCGGCAAAGGCGGCTGCGATCATGATGGACGCAACTTTCTCTTTGTTTTCTTTCTTGGCGGAGTGGTAGATGGCCAACGCGGCACCCGGCAGACCGAACATCATGATCGGGAAGAAGCCAGCCTGATACATGCCGGTCACACCCACGATGCCCTTGCCGGCGTCGATGGAGGATTGGCCGCCCAGGAAGTTCGGGATGTCGTTGATACCGGCCACGTCGAACCAGAACACGGAGTTCAGGGCGTGGTGCAGACCGACAGGGATCAGCAGACGGTTGAAGAAGGCGTAGATACCGGCGCCGGTGGAGCCCAGGCTGACGATGGATTCACCAAAGCTCACCAGACCACCGTAAATGACCGGCCAAACGGCCATCAGGATGAAGGAGACGACGATCATCACCACGGAGGTTACGATCGGCACCAGACGGCGGCCGGAGAAGAAGGCCAGCGCCTTGTGCAGTTCCACGCTGCTGAAGCGGTTGTAGAGCTCAGCGGCGATGACACCACACAGGATACCGACGAACTGGTTGCTGATCTTGGCAAAGGCAGCCGGAACCTGATCGGCCGGGATACCCTTGATCTGGGCAACGGCGCCCGGGCTCAGCAGAGTGGTCACCACCAGGAAACCGACCAGACCGGCCAACGCGGCAGAACCGTCTTTGTCTTTGGACATACCATAGGCAACACCGACAGCGAACAGCACGGGCATGCTGTCGATGATGGCTGCGCCGGCCTTGATCAGGAACGCGGCGACAGGACTGCCACCACCCCAACCATTCGGGTCAATCCAGTAGCCAATCCCCATCAGGATCGCGGCGGCAGGCAATACCGCTACCGGCACCATCAGGGCCCGGCCGATCTTTTGCAAATAACCGAGAATGTTCACGGTTCCTCTCCTTAGTTAATGTTTTTCTAGAAATTAAGTGCTTATCACGTTTGACGCATAAGCCATCAAGGCTTGATTGGCAGTCTAGGGCTTTTATTTCGCTGCGCAAATTAATAAACCTGTAATCGTGATCATTATCACCCAAACGAGATAAAGGTGGCGGATAGATGTGGCTTAGTTCGCAATCTTTATTTACGCTATAAAACAACTTGAATCCGTCCCAGTCTATTTGCCGCCGACATCCCGGCAGCAACCCGTACAGAGGTATCTACAATGCGCCTGATCCCGTTGAAATCTGCCAGCCAAGTGGGCCTGTGGTCTGCCCGTTACATCGTTGACCGTATCAATGGGTTCAAACCCACTGCCGAGCGCCCCTTCGTACTGGGCCTGCCCACTGGCGGCACCCCGCTCAACACTTACAAGCGCCTGATTGAACTGCATAAAGCCGGGGAAGTGAGCTTCCAGAACGTGGTTACCTTCAACATGGACGAGTACGTCGGCCTGCCGGAAGATCACCCGGAGAGCTACCACAGCTTCATGCACAACAACTTCTTCAGCCACATCGACATTCGCCCCGAGAACATCAACATCCTCAACGGCAACGCGCCGGATCTGGTGGCCGAGTGCAAGCGCTACGAAGACAAAATCAAGTCCTACGGCAAGATCCACCTGTTCATGGGCGGTGTTGGCAACGACGGCCACATCGCGTTCAACGAACCGGCCTCATCCCTCTCCTCTCGCACCCGGGTCAAGACCCTGACCGAAGACACCCGCATCGCCAATTCCCGCTTCTTTGGCGGCGACATGGAGCAGGTGCCCAAGCTGGCGCTGACCGTGGGTGTCGGCACCCTGATGGATGCGGAAGAGATCATGATCCTGGTGACCGGTCACGGCAAGGCTCAGGCCCTGCAGGCCGCAGTGGAAGGCAGCGTCAACCACATGTGGACCATCTCCACCCTGCAGCTGCATCCGAAGGGAATGATGGTGTGTGACGAGCCCTCCACCATGGAGCTCAAGGTCAAGACGGTACGCTACTTCCAGCAGCTCGAAGCCGCCAACATCGGCCGTCTGTAAGGAGTCACCATGTACGCATTGACCAACTGCACCCTCTACACCGGCAGCTGCGTGCTGACCGGTTACGGGGTGGTGATCGAGGGCGACCAGATTGTCGCCATCTCCCACCAGGCCGAACTGCCGGCCGGCATCGAACAGATTGACCTCAAGGGTGCCAACCTCTGCCCCGGCTTCATCGACGTGCAGCTCAACGGCTGCGGCGGCGTCATGTTCAACGGCCACATCACCACCGAGACCCTGGCGACCATGCAGGCCGCCAACCTCAAATCCGGTACCACCAGCTTCCTGCCGACCCTGATCACCAGTCCGGATGCGGACATGAAGCAGGCCGTCGCCGTCACCCGCGACTACATGGCGGCGCACCCCAACGAAGTCCTTGGCGTGCACCTGGAAGGCCCCTACACCAACCTCAAGCGCAAGGGGATCCACCCGGCCGAGCAGATCCGCCAGCCCGCCGACGAGATGATCGACTTCTTCTGCGCCAACGCGGATGCCATCGCCAAGATCACTCTGGCGCCGGAGCGCAACAAGCCCGAGCACATCCGTCGTCTGGTGGAGGCCGGCATTCTGGTCTCCGCCGGCCATACCGCCGCCAATTACGATCAGGCCATGGCCGGGTTCGACAGCGGCATTCGCTTCGCCACCCACCTCTACAACGCCATGACCCCGACCCTGAACGGCCGCGAGCCGGGCGTGGTGGGTGCCATCTATGATCGCAAGGATGTCTACGCCGGCGTCATCGTCGACGGCCATCACGTGCACTGGGCCAACGTGCGCCTCGCCCACAAGATGCTGGGGGAACGACTGGTGCTGGTCACCGATGCGACCGCGCCGGCGGGGGCACCGGAAGGCTTTGAGAAGTTTGATTTTTGTGGCGCAACCGTCTATTTCCGCGATGGTCAGTGCGTCGACGAGAATGGTACACTCGGCGGCTCTGCCCTCACCATGATTGAAGGGGTGGAGAATCTGGTCAAACAGGTCGGATTACCGCTCGATGAAGCACTGAGAATGGCCACCCTTTACCCTGCACGCGCCATTGGATGGGACTCACGTCTCGGTAGTATCCAGGTCGGAAAAATAGCCAACCTGACTGTCTTTGATCAGGCCTTCACGGTCTGCGGGACCGTGGTTAACGGACACTACACAACACAGTGACACTATGACTGGCGGACAAATAGCAAACGTAGATCTTATCAAGCAGGTCAACAGTGCAGCCGTGTATCGGCTCATTGACCTGCAGGGGCCCATCTCGAGGGTCAAAATTGCCGAGTTGAGTCAGCTGGCCCCGGCCAGCGTGACCAAGATCACCCGGCAACTGATCGAGCATGGCCTGATCAAGGAGACCTCGCCGCAAGCCTCCACCGGTGGACGGCGCGCCATCTCCCTGACCACCATCAAGCATCGCTTCCAGTTTGTGTCCGCCAAGCTGGGTCGCGGCTACCTGCAGCTGAGTCTCTATGATCTCGACGGCAAGGAGCTCGACCAGCATGTCACCCAGGTGACCGAGATCGAGCAACAACCGGTGGTCGACATGCTGCTGCGGGAGATCGGTGCCTTCATCGACTCCCAGCAGGATCGCAGCCGCAACCTCATCAGCATCGCGCTGACCATGCCGGGCCTGGTCAATCCGGAATCGGGCATGGTCATCTACACCCCCAAGTACCAGATCCGCAATCTGGCGCTGGCCAAGCTGTTGGAAAACCACTTCAACCTGCCCTGCTACGTGGGCAACGACACCCGCTCGCTGGCACTGGCCGAACACTTCTTTGGCGAGTCCCGTGACTGCATGGACTCCATTCTGGTGAGCGTCCATCAGGGGGCAGGATCGGGCATCATCACCAAGGGCAAGGTGTTCCTCGGCCAGAACCGCAATGTCGGCGAAATCGGCCACATCCAGGTCGAACCGCTCGGCAAACGCTGCCACTGCGGCAACTTCGGCTGTCTGGAGACCATAGCCTCCAACGAGGCCATCGTCGACAAGGTGAAGGAGCTCATCAGCCGCGGCCACCTGAGCTCGCTGCAGGAGAAGCACATCACCATCCAGGAGGTGTGCAAGGCAGCCATGGCCGGTGACGAGCTGGCCCGTAGCGTGATTGAGAACGTGGGTGAGCATCTGGGACGGGCTGTGGCCATCACGGTCAACCTGTTCAACCCGCAGAAGGTGCTGATCGCCGGCGAAATCACCGCCGCCGAAGAGATCCTGTTTCCGGCCATCCGCCGCTGTGTGGAGCACCAGTCGCTGCCAAGCTTCCATCGTGGCCTGCCCATCGTGAAGGCGCGCTTCCAGAACCAACCCACCGTCGGTGGTTTCGCGCTGGTGAAGCGAGCCCTGCTGGAGGGAGACCTGCTGCAGATCATCATGGAGCAGAAGTAGGGCCGAGGCCTTGCGAAACAACAACGGCAGCCTGTGGCTGCCGTTTTTATTGATAGATTCTTCGAGCGTAGGCTCGATTAGCCGCATAGCGGCGTAATCGGACGCGGTGACTCACCCTGCCCGGCACGGTTTGAACAGATCCAGCGTGCCGTTGTAGACCTGAGTCTGCACATCCATGATCCCCAGCATGGCGCGGGGCAACAGGTTGTCGTGCCGCTCAGCCTTTCTGGCCCATTCACCCCGCCCGGCACGGCTTGAACAGATCCAGCGCGCCGTTGTAGACCTGAGTCTGCACATCCATGATCCCCAACATGGAGTGGAACAGGTTGTCGTGCAGCTCAACCTTTTTGGCCCATTCACCCCGCCCGGCACGGCTTGAACAGATCCAGCGCGCCGTTGTAGACCTGGGTCTGCACATCCATGATCCCCAACATGGAGTGGAACAGGTTGTCGTGGGAGAAGCGCTTGCCGGCCGCCTCCTGCTGCAGACAATCTAGGTCCAGCTTGCGGTCGGCCTGCAACTGGGGTGAGAACCAGGTCATCAGCGGCACCCGGGTCTGATCGTCCGGCGCGAACTTGTAGGGGGTGCCGTGCAGGTAGAGCCCCATGGCCCCGAGGGATTCGCCGTGATCCGACAGATAGACCAGCCCCACGTTGTAATCCTGCTCCAGCGTCTTGAGCTTGTCGATGAGACGGGCCACCACCTTGTCGGTGTAGCGGATGGTGTTGTCGTAGGTGTTGACCAGCTCTTCATTGGTGCAGTTTTCGATGTCGCTGCGCGGGCAGTCCGGCACGAAGGTCCGTTCACTGGCGGGATAGCGGCGATAGTAGGTCGGGCCGTGGCTGCCCATCAGGTGGAAGGCCACCAGCTTGTTGCCCTTCATCTGCGCGATCTGCCGATCCAGCCCCTCCAGCATCACCTCGTCGTAGCAGGAACCCTTCTGGCAGTACTGGGGAAAATCCTTGGCCTCGATCTCGATGGTGGGCACGTTCTTGCACACCCCCTTGCAGCCGCCGTCGTTCTCCTTCCACAGCACGGAGACACCGGCGTGCTGCAGCACATCCAGCATGCCGTCACGGGACTGGGCCAGGGTGTCGTCATAGCCGCGTCGCGTCAGGTTGGAGAACATGCAGGGCACCGAGACCGCGGTGGCGGTGCCGCAGGAGCGCACGTTGCGAAACGAGACCATGCCCGCTTCCCTCGCGGTGAAGCTGTTGGTGGCCTTGCCGTAACCGTTGAGGGAGTAGTTCTGGCTGCGCGCCGTCTCCCCCACCACCAGGAACATCAGGGTCGGCTTGCTGCCCTGCCCCACCACCCTGGCGTCCGTGCCCAGCTGCTGATACGGGATCGGGGTGGCGAACAGGATGTCGGTGGCGTAACGATAGAGGCCGTGCACATAGTTGGCGGGCACTATCTCCTTGCCGAGGGACTTGTTGTTGCGCCCGACCGAGGCGTAATCCTGGTAATAGAGGGCGGCCACCCCCACCAGAAACAACAAGGAGAGGGCGATGGAGCCGAGCCGCAACCCCAGCCCCTTGTACCAGGGACGGGGATAGTCAATCTTCACCCACAGCAGGGCCAAGGCCGGCAGCAGGCCGGTCAGCGCGAACCAGAGCAACACGGAACCATTGAGGTAGGAGGCCGCCTCCCCGCTGTTGGTCTCGACGATGTTCTGCACCATGCTCACGTCGAAGATGACGCCATATTTCAGCATGGCGTAGCTGACCACGGATCCCATCAGGATCAGCAGCACGAAGAAGGGCTTGAGCAGATAGCGAAAGGTAAAGGGCAGGAACACCGCGTTGAGCGCGGCCAGCAGCACGAAGGGGATCGAGACGACGAAGCCCGCCTTGACGTGTTCCAGCTTGGTAAGAATGGTGTAGAAGTGGAGGAAAATGGGCCAGTTGAAGAGCAGTGCAAACAGCAGCACCAACAACAGATTCACCTTCATCACACCCAAGGTGATACGCATAACGATACTCCGACAAACCAGACAAGACAGGGGGCTTGGCAACAGCCCCTCTTTGGATCTTCCGCGCCGGCGCCCTCTTCCCGAGGTGCAGACCGGCCGTGGGCGCGAGGGCCCCGGGACGCAGGCAGGGTAGAAAACCAAACTTAAGGGAGAATTAAGGCGGGGCCTGTTCTGGCCGAAGGGCGGTTCGATGCGGGTTATACGGATGAAAAAAAACGGCAGCCGAGGCTGCCGTTTCGAGGAGTATTGCTGACCTGATTACAGGGTAGCGGCAACTTCGTCGGAGATGGAACCGTTGTGGTACACCTCCTGCACGTCGTCCAGATCTTCCAGCATGTCGATGAGGCGCATCAGCTTGGGCGCGGTCTCGGCATCCAGCTCCGCTTCGGTGGAGGGGATCATGGTCACTTCGGCGCTCTCGGGCTTGAAGCCGGCGGCTTCCAGACCGTCCAGCACGGTGCCGAAGTCGTTCGGGGTGGTGTACACCTCGATGGTGCCATCTTCTTCGGTCACCACGTCGTCGGCACCGGCTTCCAGGGCGGCGTCCATCAGGGCATCTTCATCGGCGCCCACGAAGGTCAGTACACCCTTCTTGGTGAACAGGTAGGCCACGGAGCCGTCGGTACCCAGGTTGCCGCCGCACTTGCTGAAGGCGTGACGCACTTCGGCCACGGTGCGGTTGCGGTTGTCGGTCAGGCACTCCACCATGACGGCGGAGCCGGCCGGGCCGTAACCTTCGTAGACGATGGTTTCGAGCTGCTCGCCGTCACCACCGCCGGCCCCACGGGCGATGGCACGGTTGATGGTGTCACGGGTCATGTTGCTGGTCAGGGCCGCCGCCACCGCCGCACGCAGGCGCGGGTTGTTGGCCGGGTCGGCATCACCGAGACGCGCGGAGGTGGTGATTTCGCGGATCAGCTTGGTGAAGATCTTGCCGCGCTTGGCGTCTTGCGCCGCCTTGCGGTGTTTGATGTTGGCCCATTTACTGTGACCTGCCATAGGGACTCTCCGTTATAGTTTGAAATTTCAGTAACACAGGTTGCGACTACCCGGGGAAACGGGAAAGGCCGCATTGCTGCGGCCCTGGTTGCCGTTAAAGGCTTATTCGTCACCCTTGACGGTGGTCGCAATCGCCAGCTCGCCCAGCTGGGTCGGGTTGGCAAAACTGGGGGCGTCGGTCATCAGACAGGCGGCCGCCGTGGTTTTCGGGAAGGCAATCACGTCCCGAATGTTCTCGGTACCGGTCAGCAGCATGCTGAGACGGTCCAGGCCGAAGGCCAGGCCGGCGTGCGGCGGGGTACCGTATTTGAGGGCATCCAGCAGGAAGCCGAACTTCAGGCGCTGCTCGGCCGGGGTGATCCCCAGGATGTCGAACACGGTGGACTGCATCTCGCTGTTGTGGATACGCACTGAACCGCCACCCACTTCGTAGCCGTTGATCACCATGTCGTAGGCGTTGGCGTAAGCGCCTACCGGGTTGGCTTTCAGCTGCTCCGGGCTCAGGCCGCTCGGCGCGGTGAACGGGTGGTGCATGGCAGCCAGACCGCCTTCACCATCCTCTTCGAACATCGGGAAGTCGATGACCCACAGCGGCTTCCAGACGTTCTCCAGCAGACCCAGATCGCGGCCCACTTTCAAGCGCAGGGCGCCCATGGCATCGCACACCACTTTCTTGGAGTCGGCACCGAAGAAGATGATGTCGCCATCCATCGCACCGGTGCGGGCCAGGATCTCGCGCACGATGGCGTCGGAGAGGAACTTGGCCACCGGGGACTGTACCCCTTCGATGCCATTGGCCGCTTCGTTGACCTTCATCCAGGCCAGGCCCTTGGCACCGTAGATGCCGACAAACTTGGTGTACTCGTCGATCTGCTTGCGAGAGAGCTCGGCGCCGCCCGGTACTTTCAGGGCAGCCACGCGGCCTTTCGGATCGTTGGCGGGGCCGGCGAACACGGCGAATTCGACCGCGGTCAGCAGATCTGCCACATCCACCAGCTCCATCGGCAGACGCAGGTCCGGCTTGTCGGAGCCGTAGCGACGCATGGCTTCGTCGAAGGTCATGATCGGGAAGTCGCCCAGATCCACGTTCAGGATGTGCAGCCACAGTTTACGGATCATCTCTTCCATGATTTCACGCACTTGCGGTGCGGTCATGAAGGAGGTCTCCACGTCGATCTGGGTGAATTCCGGCTGGCGGTCGGCACGCAGGTCTTCGTCACGGAAGCACTTGACGATCTGGTAGTAACGGTCGAAGCCAGACATCATCAGCAGCTGCTTGAACAGCTGGGGGGACTGCGGCAGAGCGTAGAACTTGCCCTTGTGCACGCGGCTCGGCACCAGGTAGTCACGGGCCCCTTCCGGGGTGGCCTTGGTCAGCATCGGAGTCTCGATGTCGAGGAAGCCGTGCTCGTCCATGAAGCGACGCACGAAGGCACTGGCCTTGGCGCGGGTCTTCAGGTACTTGGCCATCTCGGGGCGACGCAGATCCAGGTAGCGATACTTGAGGCTCACCTCTTCGCTGTTGACCTGGTTGAAGTCCAGCGGCAGCGGCTCGGCACGGTTGATGATGGTGAGCTCATGGGCGAACACCTCGATGGCACCGGTGGCCATGTCGCTGTTGCGCTGGGAGTCGGGACGGGTGCGCACCACACCGGAGACCTGAATGCAGAACTCGCCGCGCAGTTCGGAGGCCAGGGCGAAGGCGTCCGGTTTGTCCGGATCGAAGAACACTTGGACGATGCCCTCGCGGTCACGCATGTCGATAAAGATGAGGCCGCCCAGATCGCGACGACGATGGACCCAACCGCACAATGTAATGGTCTGCCCTGCATGGGCCTCATTGACCTGTCCGCAATAAATAGAGCGCATGGACTTCTTCCTTCGAAATTGTAGAGAGACGGTTAACCTGGGTCGCCGGGCACGACTGGCAAGCACCGTCTGTCTCACAGCTGGCCAGATCCTGCTTCTTGCCCGGTTTGAAATCTGTCTCGTACCGTCCGACCGCCGGGATCGGACACCTGCCGCCGATATCGGCTCGACCAGAGGCGGCTGACAAGCGGCCGGGTTGTCGGGCGGAGGGCATCGGCAAGCGATTGTTGTTTGGCCGCATCATGGCCGCTGCCGTCGTCACAATATGCGTACAGCGGCGTGAGTCACAACAAATTGGCAAACAAAAGGGCTGGCATTATAGAGGAAAACCCCCATTTGGGTAAAATGGCCAGCAGCCTCCTTTGCCCTGTTTTTTACATCCCGGGGCAAAAAAAGGGGAAAATCGAGACAAACCCGCAGACAGGATCCCTCATGAGCCTCTTTTTGGGCCTGCCACAATGGTCACATCCGGCCTGGCCCGGTCACTTGCTGGGGGTGGGCGCCAAGCCCGCCGAGCACCTCGCCCACTATGCCCGGGTCTTCAACACGGTGGAGGGCAATACCACCTTCTACGCCTCACCGACCCCCGATACGGTCCGGCGCTGGGCCGATGCGGTGCCAGCGGGCTTTCGTTTCAGCTTCAAGTTTCCGCAAACCATCAGTCACCAGAGCGATCTGGTGAGCGCCGACAAACCAGTGAGCGACTTTATCCGCCTGCTGACCCCCCTGCATGACAAGCTGGGGCTGCTCAAGCTGCAGCTGCCCGCCCGCTTTGGACCCGACGGTCTTCCTCGCCTGGCGGCCTTTTTCGAACGGCTGCCGACACAATTTAACTATGCCCTCGAGGTGCGCCACCCCGATTTCTTCGCCAAGGGCGAGGCGGAGCGGCAGTTGAACCGGCTGCTGATGGAGAGAGGCATCAACCGCATCATGCTCGACAGCCGGCCGCTCTTCTCGGTGCCCGCCACCACGGCGGCCATGATCGATGCCCAGGGCAAGAAACCGAGGCTGCCGGTGCACCTGCTGGCCACTGCCGATGCCCCCGTGGTGCGGCTCATCGGCCTGCCACATCCCGAGGACAACCACCCCTTCCTGCCAGGCTGGCTCCCTCACTGGCGTCAGTGGTTGGCGGAGGGAAAAGATCTCTACCTCTTTATACATACTGCCGACAACGCCCAGGCCCCCGAACTGGCCCGTCAGGTGGCCCGCCTGCTGGGGCAGGAGATGGCCCCCTGGCCGGGGGAAAACGATCGCGCGCGCCAGGGCGTGCTGCCCTTTTGAGCGGCGCTTTCGCCGCCCCCGCTTCGGCGCGAAAAAAAGCCGTTTTTTTCTGATCTGACGGGGCTTGGCGTCAAGACAAACGGCCGCCTTTCCTCTACACTAGCGCCCCATGCAAGGACCCGGTCTGCCCGCCCATCGCACTTCGTTGCAGGCGAGCATCCGGCTCCGGTAACAGGGCCCCGACGCCCCTTGACGACAACCGCTTGTCGCCCAGGGCGCAGCCCATCAAAAGGACCAGGATGATGGTCCATTGCGAACGGAAGCGGCCCGATGGATCTCAAGGCCCGCCACCCCGTTCGTGAACCGGTGACGACACGACCCGGACGGGTGTCACCCAACGATTCAATTGAACAAAACAGTCGGTTCGCGCACCGGCTGTCAGGTTGCGCCAGCATGCACGATCAGATTTTTGCCGCCCCCATCGCCCGATTGGGGGATTTTTGCTTTGACGAACAGGTCGTCGATGTCTTTCCCGACATGATCCAGCGCTCGGTGCCGGGTTACAGCAACATCATCTCCGCCATCGGCATGATGGCCGCCCGCTACGCCCAGCCCGAGAGCCGACTCTACGATCTCGGCTGCTCCCTGGGTGCCGCCACCCAGGCGATGCGTCGCCATGTTGCCCAGCCCGGCTGCCGCATCACGGCGGTGGATCTCTCCCACCCCATGATAGAGCGGGCCCGCGCCCACCTTTCAGGCTTCAAGTCCGAGGTGCCGGTGGAGCTCGTCGAGGCGGACATCTGCGACATCGAGATTGAGAACGCCTCCGTGGTGGTGCTCAACTTCACCCTGCAGTTCGTCGCGCCCGAGAAACGGGCCGCCCTCATCCAGCGCATCTTTGACGGCCTGCGCCCGGGCGGGATCCTGATCCTGAGCGAGAAGTTCCGCTTCGAGGACGAGCAGGTCAACGAACTGCTCATCGATCTGCACCTCGACTTCAAGCGCGCCAACGGTTACAGCGAGCTGGAGATCAGCCAGAAACGCACCGCCCTTGAGAACGTGATGCGCACCGACAGCCTACCGGTGCATCAGGCCCGCCTGCGGGAGGCCGGCTTCGCCCATCAGGATCTCTGGTTCCAGTGCTTCAACTTCGGCTCCATGATCGCCATCAAATCCAGCGAGCCTGCCCAGCCATGATCGACTTTGCCAATTTCTATCAGCTGATCGCCAAGAACCGGCTGAGCCACTGGCTGCACACCCTGCCCGCCCAGCTGCACGCCTGGCAACACGACAACCAGCACGGCGATCTGCCGCGCTGGAGCCGCGCCCTCAACAAGCTGCCGCAGGTGGCCCCCGGCCACGTCGAGCTGACAAGCCGGGTCGAAATCGGCTCGACCGAGAGCCTCGGCGAAGGGGAGCGCAAGAAGGTGGAGAGCCTGCTGCGCCACTTCATGCCCTGGCGCAAGGGCCCGTTCACGGTGCACGGCATCCACATCGACACCGAGTGGCGCTCCGACTGGAAGTGGGATCGGGTGCTGCCCCACATCAGCCCGCTTGCCGGCCGTTACGTGCTGGACGTGGGCTGCGGCAGCGGCTATCACCTCTGGCGCATGGTGGGCGAAGGGGCCAAGCTGGCGGTCGGCATCGATCCGAGTCCGCTGTTCTTGTGCCAGTTCGAGGCCATTCGTCACTTCGCGGGCAACGACCAGCGCGCCCACCTGCTGCCGCTCGGCATTCAGGAGCTGCCGGAGCTGCGGGCGTTCGACACCGTCTTCTCCATGGGGGTGCTCTATCACCGCAAGTCCCCCATCGAGCACATCGAGCAGCTGCGCAACCAGTTGAAAGACGACGGTGAGCTGGTACTGGAGACGCTGGTGATCGACGGCGGCGTCAACGACGTGCTGATGCCCACCGATCGCTACGGCAAGATGCGCAACGTCTGGTTCATTCCTTCCAGCGCGGCGCTCAAGCTGTGGGTCGAGCGCTGCGGGTTCACCGATGTACGGATAGTCGACGAGAATATGACCAGCACGGACGAACAGCGTCGTACCGACTGGATGATTAATGAATCCCTGAGTGATTATCTGGACCCAGCCAATCCGGCACTCACGGTAGAAGGACACCCGGCACCCAAACGTGCCGTACTGATTGCCAGAAAGGCCAAAGACTAGCCGATGGCCGCGGTGGAAGTTACACTGACCCAATTCCAGGAAGCACAGTTAAATGAATGACATGAAAAGCAAATTAAAAGGAATGACCCTGCTCTCCCTGCTCAGTCTCGGCGGGTGTGTCACGATGGAAAAAGCGCCCCCGGTACCTACCCTGACGCTGGCCGAGCTTCGCAACGAGATCAATCTGAGCGAGCAGCGCCTGCAAACATCCATGGAACAGCAACAGAAGCAGTATGTGCAGCAACAGCACCTGCTGATTCAGCTCAACACTGATGTCAACAACATGAAAGAGTCCGTGAACAAAGTCGGCAGCAAGCTCGAATCCCTGCCGCCCGAGCCGCCCAAACCCATGGCGATCCCGACCGAGAAGTGCCAGGCCCCGAGCCAGGGTCACACCGTCGACGGCAAGCTGCTGGTCGGCGAGGCGGAGTGGATCTGGGTTGACGCGGCCAACGACGCCTTCCAGGCACGGGTCGATACCGGTGCCACCACCTCCTCCATCAGCGCCCAGGACATCACCATCTTCGAGCGCAACGGCAAGAACTGGGTGCGCTTCTTCCTGAGCCATCAGGAGATGGACGACAAGATCCAGATTGAAGCGCCGCTGGTGCGCCACGTGCGGGTGCGCCAGGCTTCCGCCGACGATCTCGACCGCCGTCCGGTGGTGCGCCTCGCGGTACGCATCGGCGACATGACCGAGAAGGCAGAATTTACCCTGAAGGACCGCAGCGACATGGCCTTCCCCGTGCTGCTGGGCCGTGAGTTTTTGAAAGACATCGCCGTGGTTGATGTGGCCCGCGAATATATCCAACCCAAACCCAAGCTCAAGGATGTGAAATAATCCATGGTTTCCCGTAAGCCGTTCTATTTGCTGGTAGCCCTGCTGTACATTGTCGGCCTGGGGATGACGTTCTATCACCACATCGCGCTGGACGTACCGCTCACGCCGGGTGAAAAACGCCAGATCTGGTCCATCGAAGCCAAGCTGGAGTTCGAGGCCACCGGCGAGCCGGTGATCGCTTCCCTGGCCATTCCAGGCACCCAGCCCGGTTTCACCCTGATGAACGAGAACGCCGCGAGCCCGGGCTACGGCCTCTCCTTCGTCGAGAAGGATGGCGATGCCCGCGCCGAGTGGTCCATCCGCAGCGCCTCCGGCCGTCAGGAGCTCTACTACCGCGTCGACATGATGGCCGATGCCCATGCCAAACCGGCCGCCAACCCGCTGCCGCCGGCCATCGAGAAGCAGATCGAGAGCGAGCCCTACGCCACCGCCATGAAGCAGATCCTGGAACGTGCCCAGGAGCGCTCCGCCGACGGCTACACCCTGACTCGCGAGATCATCAAGGAGATCGAGAAGCAGGAGCAGAACGCTGAGCTGCTGAAGAAGCACAAGAGCCGCGCCAACCTGATCGCCGAGCTGCTCAACAACGCCGACGTGCCGACCCGGGTCGTTCACGCCCTGAGCCTGGAAGATGGCCGCCGTCGTCAGGAGCTGGTGGATTACCTGCAGGTGTTCAACAGCCCGACCGACTACAAGCTGTTCAACCCGCAGACCGGTGAACAGGGGCGCCCTGCCAACCTGCTGCTGTGGGAATACAACTCCGGCGCCCTGCTGGACGTGACCGGTGGTCACAACTCCCGCGTCAGTTTCTCGATGATCGAGCAGGAACAGCCGGTCAGCGTGGCGCTGGCCCAGAAGTTTGAAAAATCGGAGATGATGAACTTCTCCATCCACAGCCTGCCGCTGGAAGAGCAGACCCTGTTCAAGGGCTTGCTGCTGATCCCCATCGGCGTGCTGATGGTGGTGTTCCTGCGGGTACTGGTGGGGATCAAGACCTCGGGTACCTTCATGCCGGTGCTGATCGCGGTCGCCTTCATCCAGACCTCCCTGGTCACCGGTCTCATCGGTTTCCTGCTGATCGTCGGCACCGGTCTGGTGATCCGCTCCTACCTGTCGCGGCTCAACCTGCTGCTGGTCGCCCGAATATCGGCCATCATCATCATGGTGATTTCGATGATCGGCATCTTCTCCGCGTTTGCCTTCAAGCTGGGGCTGACCGACGGCATGAAGATCACCTTCTTCCCGATGATCATCCTCTCCTGGACCATCGAACGGATGTCCATCCTGTGGGAAGAAGAGGGTCCGAAAGAGGTGTTCCGCCAGGGTGGCGGCTCTCTGCTGGTGGCCGTCATCGCCTATCTGGCCATGGATAACGAACTGATCCGTCACCTCACCTTCAACTTCCTCGGCCTGCAGCTGGTGCTGATGGCGACCGTGCTGTTGATGGGTAACTACACCGGCTACAAGCTGAGCGAACTCAAACGCTTCAAGCCGCTGGTGGACGAGATCAAATCGGGTGCCACTCCGGGTAAGGACAAGTAACAGATGTGGTTCTGGGAAAAGTACACCACCCCGTGGAGCCTGTCCCAATCAGGCATCCTCGGCATGAACAAGCGCAACCACTCTTACATCAGCCGCTACAATCCGCGCAGCCTCTATCCGCTGGTGGATGACAAGCTGCAGACCAAGCGCATCGCGCTGGATGCAGGCGTCACGGTACCGGAACTGATCGGTACCATTCGTGCCCAGCACGACGTGAGCCGCATCACCGAGCTGGTGAAGGATTGGCCGGGCTTCTGCATCAAGCCGGCGCGCGGCTCCGGCGGCAAGGGGATCCTGGTGATCCTGCGCCAGGAAGAGGGCCTGTTCTACAAGCCCAATGGCAGCGCCTCCAACGGGCAGGATCTGGAGCGCCATGTCTCCAACATCCTGGCCGGGCTCTATTCGCTGGGCGGCAAGCCCGACGTGGCGCTGGTGGAAGGCCTCATCAACTTCGATGACGTGTTCGACGGCTACTCGTTCGAAGGGGTCCCCGACGCCCGGGTGATCATCTTCAAGGGCTTTCCGGTGATGGCCATGATGCGCCTCTCCACCGCCGCGTCAGACGGCAAGGCGAACCTGCACCAGGGCGCCGTGGGGGTGGGTCTGTGCCTGCGCACCGGCCGTGCGCTGCGGGCGGTGCAGTTCGGCAATCCGCTGCGCCACCACCCGGACACCGGCCTCGATCTCTATGAGCTCAAGGTGCCCCACTGGGACACCCTGCTGACCCTGGCGGCCTCCTGCTACGAGATGTCGGGCCTCGGCTACATCGGCACCGACATGGTGCTCGACAAGTTCCGCGGCCCCATGCTGCTGGAGCTCAACGCCCGTCCCGGTCTCGCCATCCAGATCGCCAACGGCCGTGGTCTGGTGCCCAACCTCAAGACCATCGAGAAGCTGGGCCAGGTGAAGATGAACGTGGAGCAGCGGGTCAACTTCGCCAAGGATCACTTCGGTATCTTTGACGAGTAGTTCAGGTACCCATGAAAAAAGCGCGCCAAAGGGCGCGCTTTTTTATGCATGCCGTTTATCGACAATCTGCCGGCAACAGCAATCTGCTGAGCATGAGTTTCTGGACAAGGCTTGCTGGCCAACGTTGCGAAACGAGAGTGCCAAATAACGGCCATAAAAAAACCGATGCCTGGGCATCGGTTTTTCACTATCCGGTTTGCTGACCCGATTACAGGGAAGCGGCGTTCTCTGACAGGTACTTGGCAACGCCATCCGGAGAGGCGGTCATGCCTTTTTTGCCTTTTTCCCACTGAGCCGGGCAAACTTCGCCGTGCTCTTCGTGGAACTGCAGGGCATCGACCATGCGCAGCATCTCGTCAATGTTGCGGCCCAGCGGCAGATCGTTGACAACCTGGTGACGAACGACACCGTTCTTGTCGATCAGGAAGGAGCCACGGAATGCAACGCCGGCTTCCGGGTGCTCGACGTCATAGGCTTTGCAGATCTCGTGCTTGATGTCGGCAACCAGCGGGTACTTGACCGGGCCGATGCCGCCGTCTTCGATCTTGGTGTTGCGCCAGGCGTTGTGGGAGAACTCGGAGTCGATGGAGACACCGATCACTTCCACGCCACGCTTGTTGAACTCTTCCAGACGGTGATCGAAGGCAATCAGCTCGGACGGGCAGACGAAGGTGAAATCGAGCGGATAGAAGAACAGGACGGCTGCCTTGCCCTTGATGTGGGATGCCAGGTTGAAGGAGTCAACGATCTGGCCATTGCCCAGAACGGCAGCAGCGGTGAAATCGGGTGCGGGACGGCCTACCAATACCATATTCAATTCCTCTTTATGTGAAGTGAACAATCCTGTCAGGATCAGGCTACCTAGAGCCAAGTCCGTCTAATTAAAGCGACAAACTATAGCCCCGATGGTAGATTAGTTAAATCAAATTAAATAGATAGCATTAATCGGGTTTTCCTATGCAACGTTGGCCCAGCCTGAAACAGCTGCAATATCTGGTTGCTCTCGACGAGCACAAGAACTTCAACCGCGCCGCCAAGGCCTGTCATGTCAGCCAGTCGACCCTGAGTACCGGGATCCAGACGCTGGAGGACATGATGAACCTGCAACTGGTGGAACGGGACCACAAGAGCTTCATTATGACCCCGGTCGGCATGGAAATCGTCGAGCGAGCTCGCAATTTGCTCTCCGATGCGCGGGATCTGATGGAGCTCGGTCAGCATCAAGGGGGGGTCATGCACGGCACGGTGCGCCTGGGCTGCATTCCCACCATCGCCCCCTTCCTGCTCAGCAAGCTGCTGCAGGTGTGCGGCAAGACCTATCCTGAGCTGGAATTGTTGCTGCGTGAAGACACCACCACCAACCTGCTCAAGCAGCTGGAGCAGGGTCAGCTCGACCTGCTGATCCTGGCGCTGCCGGTGGAGATCGGCGGCTTTCACTGCAAGACGGTCGGCCAGGATCCCTTCCACATGGTGATGCCCGCCAGCATGGCGGCCAGCCTGCACACCCCGTTCGACTACAAGGAGCTGCCCAACCAGAGCATCTTCCTGCTGGAGCGGGAGCACTGCCTCACCGAACACGCGGTGAGCGCCTGCCGGCTGCGGGACAAGAGCAAGATCAACCCGTTTGCCGCCACCAGCCTGCACACTCTGGTGCAGATGGTCGGCGCCGGGCTCGGCACCACCTTCCTGCCGCAGATGGCCATCGATGCCGGTATCCTCGACAACACGGATCTGGTGGCCATCCCGCTGCCGGGAGAACACCCCTACCGCGAGATAGGGCTGGTGTGGCGCCCCAGCACCACCCGGGTGCAGACCTTCTACAAGCTGGCGGAGCTGCTCGCCCCGCTCATCGACAACAAGGGCTGAAGCTCACCCCCATAAAAAAACGCCGGCACGTGCCGGCGTTGTTGTCTTGGGCGCAAGGCCCTGCTCTGTCAGTGGCTGGCCGGTGGCCCGAAGATGCGGGTGTAGGAGGTCAGGGTCCGTACGCTCACATTCTGCGGATTGCCGTTCTCGTCATAGAGCCCCAGCGCTCCGCTCTGCTTGTCGTGACCCAGCAGTTGATGGGCACTCAGGTTGCTGAGCGCATCGCTGTCCGCTTTCCACTCCCAGCGCTGGCCCAGGCTCAGGCTGCAGCTCTGCAGCTGGCCGAGGTTGTTGCCGTCCAGGCAGCGGCGGGTATCCTGCGCGCTGACATAACGGCCGTACTGGTCATAGATGAAGGACTGGGCGGCCGAGGTCTCGTCACAGGTCACCGCGCTCAGACCGTGGTTGGCATCCGCGCTCAGGCAGCGGTTGTCAAAGCCCCCCAGCTGCAGGTTGACCGGGCGACCGCCGGTAAACACCGGGTGGTTCCAGTCCACCTTGAAGCTGGTGGAGGCCGTCACCCGTCTGCGCTTGTCGGTATCTTCGAAGCCCTGGAAGGAGACATGGGCCCCCACCACGTAGTAGTGCTTGTAGATGCCGGTGTAGATGGGGCGGATGTTGACCGAGGAGTCGATCTTGAACTCGGTGCTGCCCGTCTCGTCCGGCGCCGCCTTGTAGATGACGTCCAGATTCGGCACGAACCCCTTGTAGCTGAGCGGCTGGATACGGTTGTGATCCACGTCGTAGCCCATGCCCCAGACGGTGGCCGTCTTGGAGGAGAGCAGGGACTCCGCGGTCGCGTACTGATCGCGCACCCAGCTGAAACTCACCTTCTGGGCGCTCGGCGCCGAGCGTTCGACCCGGTAATCCTGGGTGTTGTAGGCGAGCTGGCGCTGCTGGCTGAACTTGGCCGAGGCCTCCAGCTTGGCCTTGGGCCCATCCTTGTTCACCTCAACCCCGCCGGTGACCCCCACCTCGAAACCCGAGATCTCGCGATGCTCATACTTGCTGTTGAGGTTGGTCGGCAGGCTCTTGAGCACCGCCGCCTTGGTGTTGGACGCCTCGATGCTGAAGCGGTAATCCTGGGCGATGGCATCGGTGGCATAGTCGCGGGCCCAGCCGTCCAGCAGCAGGTAGTCCGCGATGTTCTCGCTCCAGCTGAGATCCTCGTTGAGCTGGATGCCGGCACCGGCCGACTCTTCATCCAGCGAGATCCGCACTATCTTGGCATCCGGCGTGGCGGAGCCGGTGTTGCCAAATTGCAGGGAGCGCTCCAGGTTGACCCGGTAGACCAGCGAGATGTTCGGCGAATCGCAGAACAGCCGATCACCCCGGCTCCAGGTGCGCGAGCGCGGGAAGGTGCACTCGGCATCGCTGATCTTGCGGTTGACGTTGAGGTAGAAGGCCACGTGGGGCAGACCGGCCTCGGCAGCAGGCGGCTGGGTCAGCGAGCGCTTGTGGCGCTTGCCCTGCCCTTCCAGGCTGTCGACCCGCTCCATCACCTGATAGAAGGCCGGGTCATCGACGCCCCCCAGCGGAGTGAACAGCAACTCCCCCTTGTAGCCGGACACCAGTACCCAGTCGGCATCAAAAGAGATGCCGGCCAGCTGCTCCATGGCCTTTCTGGCCTGCTGCCGCTCAGCCTTGTCGGTGACGGCGCTGAAATCGATGAACAGGCGTTCGCCCCGTTCCAGCACCCGCTCGCGCAGCTGATCCCGGGTCATCAGCGACGTCGCCCCCTGCCCCTTCAGCCAGACGTCGGCATTGAGGTAAATCAGTCCCTGTTCGGATTGCAGGCTGGCCAACATGGCGGTGCCCTGGTCGGTACGCTCGCCAATATCTTCGGCCTGCACGCTGCCAGCCAACAAGGCCAGCGCGAGCAGACTGAGAGCGGGAGCTTGCGTGATGAATTTGCGTGGTTTTTTGTTTTTCATTGTTATCTCCTTGTCGAATCACGCCAAGCTATTTAAACAGCGAACAAATATGGCATAACCATATTATTCACGGTTATATTTCGGGGCGTTATTCTGCTTGTCTGTCATGACATTCATTATTTTCGCCGTGAATTAACAGCGGGTGGCGAAGGTATTTATGGTTGACAGAACAAGGATCGCGAGGCGATCTAAGGTGGACGATTCGGCATGCGCCGATGCTATTACACGGGAGTCGCGATCTGATGGCGATCTTCCCTCAAGGCCGCCTGACTGCGCCTTGAACCTCGCATGGTACCCATTGGCTTTAACGTCGCGCTCATCGGCCTGAACGATGGCACAACAGCCAGATGCCGCAGGCATCCTGGTGCGAGGGAACACTCACTGCTATGGACCGGATATCATGGGGCGGCCCTCCTCTGTCTGGTGATATTGTCAGCCAACGCCAGTCATTGACTGAATATTATTATGTGAACCAGTTGCGAGAATATACCCAGAGGTATCTTGTTGTTTGCCGTCATATTGGCGGTGAAAATGGCGGGATCCCTTGCCATTTATTTCATGGGGTCATCATAACGAATTAGCCCTGAGACAGAACGTGACACAGATCACGGGGTGACGTCAACAAGGTTAATTATCATTTCATTGTCAGGCTGATTGGAATAACTACTTTAATATTGAAATACTCATTCAAGATAATCAGAAAATATTATTCAAATGAATACAAACAATATTATAACCCTCTCCATTCGCGCCTCTTTTGAGGTAGCAACAGGTGGTTTCTTGCAGGCAAGGCTATGTTCGAGCCCCAAACCCCGTTTATGATGGAGACGTTGTCGTCTCGAAGGAGCCCCCATGGATTGCAAGTTGCTGCTGCCCCTGCTGGCCCTGTTGCTGGCCGCCTGTTCCAGCACGCCCGAGCCTGCCCCACCGCGCCAGCAGAGCAGCGCCTTTGAAGGCTTTTATCAGCAGTGGCGCGGCGTCCCCTATCGCATGGGCGGCTCGGATCGGGCCGGTCTCGACTGCTCCGCCTTCACCCAGCTCGCCTACCAGCAGGTGATGGGTTTCAATCTGCCGAGGACCACCGAATCCCAGGCCAACCTGGGCCGACCGGTCGATCGCTACCGGCTGCAGCACGGCGATCTGGTCTTCTTCAAGACCGGCTGGCAGCAATACCACGTCGGCGTCTACACCGGCGGCGGGGAGTTCATCCACGCCTCCACCAGCAAGGGGGTGATCCGCTCACGCCTCGACAACGTCTACTGGAACAGCCGCTACTGGCAGGCGCGCCGCCTCACCCAGTGACAGCAACAACAGAACAGGGCACACGACGGGCCCTGTTTTGTTGCTGATTCAACGGATGGCTCAGTGCTTGCGGTGCCAGCGCGGCGAGGTAGCCCGCTCCCCCCAGGGAGTCACGCAAGGCAGCAGCGCCCCCTCGATCACCTTGTCGCTGCCGGCCAGGGCTTCCGCAATCTTCTCGTGCAGCACCCGCAGCAGGCGCCCCTCCTGTTCGGCCAGGGAGTGACCCGCGGCAAAAAATTCGCGCTGATGCTGCAGCGCCAGCTTCTGGGCAAACTCATAGGTGTTGAAACAATCCGGCATCCGCTCGACCACATCCTCGAGGCGGGCCAACAAGCTGTTCAGTTCCCTGGTCATCGTGCTCTCTCCTTGTCGATTGATAGCCAAAACTACCCCTTATTGGATAATTCACCAACCCTGGATCCACGAAAATGTGGTAGCCAGCACAGTCGCCGGGTGAGTCACCCGTGCGCCATGCCAAACCAGTGCACCGAACTTTACATTTGATTAACACGCAGCTAGATTTAGACCGACCAATCAGTCGGTCCATTTATCAGCGGGGTATGTCATGGAAGCGATGCAGTTGCAGGAGGCCGCCGACAAGTTGTCGCTCCCGGCCAGACTGGCCAAACTCAGAGAGGCCTGTCAGCAAAATCCCATGCCGAGCCTGAGCGAGCGCAGAGCCCATCTCAGCCAGCTCAAGCGCGCCCTGATCGCCCACAAGCAACCGCTGTGCGACGCCTTGGCCAAAGACTATGGCCAGCGCAGCGACTACGACAGCATGATTGCCGACATCCTCCCCTGCGTCATGCAGATCAACTATACCCAGAAACGGATCAAGCGCTGGATGCGCCCGCACCGCCGCCACACCGGCCTGCTGCTGGCGCCGGCCCGGGTGGAGGTGTTCTATCAGCCGCTCGGAGTGGTCGGCATCATAGTGCCCTGGAATTTCCCGGTGATGCTGAGCCTCGGCCCCCTCATCAGCGCCATCGCCGCCGGCAACCGCGCCATGCTGAAGCTCTCCGAGTTCACCCCACACACCAACCGGGTGCTGCGCGAGCTGCTGGATGGCGTCTTCGACGAGCGCGAGGTAATGGTGATTGAAGGCGACGCCCAGGTCGCAGCCGCCTTCAGCGCCCTGCCCTTCGATCACCTGCTGTTTACCGGCTCCACCGCGGTGGGCCGGCTGGTGATGGCCGCGGCGGCCCCCCAGCTCACCCCCCTCACTTTGGAGCTCGGCGGCAAGAGCCCCTGCCTCATCGCCCCCGACATGCCGCTGGCGCTGGCGGTGGAGCGGATGATCTTCGGCAAGAGCCTCAACGCCGGCCAGATCTGCGTCGCCCCCGACTATGTGCTGCTGCCGCGCGGTCAGGAGCAGGCCTTTGTCGAAGCCTATCGCGATCACTTCGCCCGTCTCTATCCCCAGGGGCTGGCCAGCGCGGATTACGGCTCCATCATCAACGCTCGCCAATATGAACGGCTCACCGGCTGGCTGGCCGAAGCGGAGCGAGCTGGCGCCCAGATCCACCCCTGTGGCAGCCCGGCCCGCGACGATGGCGCCCATCGCCTGCTGCCCCATCTGCTGACCGAGGTGCCCAGCCACTGCCAGCTGATGCAGCAGGAGATCTTCGGCCCGCTGCTGCCGATCGTGCCCTATGACTCGCTGGACGAGGCGCTCGCCTACATAGCCGCCCGGCCCCGCCCGCTCGCCTTCTACCTGATGAGCCTGGATCCCGCCCTGCAGCACAAGGTGATCCAGGAGACCCACTCCGGCGGCATGGCCATCAACGACAGTCTGTTCCAGGTGGCGGCCGATGACGTGCCCTTCGGCGGCATCGGCGCCTCCGGCATGGGCCACTACCACGGCCACGAGGGGTTTCTCACTTTCTCCAAGGCCAAGACCGTGCTGAGCCGGGGGCGCTTCAGCACCGGCACCATGGTGCACCCTCCCTATCGGCGCTGGCACCAGCGGCTGATGATGGCCCTGTTCTTACGTTGACGAGACAAATATGAATACGCCCGTGACCGACAAGCGTCGCCAGATCCTGGATGCCGCCCTTGCCCTCTGTGCCGAAGATGGTTTGCAGGGGGCCGCCACCGCCCGCATCGCCAAGGCGGCCGGGGTGGCCAATGGCACCCTGTTTCACCACTTTCCCAGCAAGGAGGTGCTGATCCAGAGCCTCTATCAGGACATCAAGCTGCGCCTCGGCGCCGCCATCACAGAGGCAGACGCCACCCTGCCCCTCAAGGAGCAGGCGCACCACTACTGGAGCCAGGCGATGGCCTGGATGCAGGCCCACCCCCACGAGCTCAAGTTCGTGCTGGGTTTCTTCCACTCCCCCCTGCTGGCTCGCCCGCTGCGCAGCCAGATCCTGAGCGACAGCCTTCGCTTTTTACCCCGCCTGCTGGCCCAGGGCCAGGCCAGCGGCGACTTGATGCAAGCCCCACCGGCCCTGATGCTGGAGGTGTGCCAGGGCCAGTTCCTGGCCTGCGCCTCCCTGTTTGTCGACCAACCTGAACTGGGACGGGACGCTCACTGGCAAGCCAGTGCCTTCGCCCTGTTCTGGTCCGCCATCTCGGGAGCTCACGCTGATGCACAACCGACACCTTGATACCCTGGCGGCGCTGGGCCGCCGGCTCTGGATAACCAGCCTGCTCTGGATCATAGGCCGCACCCTGTGCCGCGCTGCCCGGGTCGATGAGGCGGTGCGCCGGGAGCTGGCCCCTCTGCCGGACGGGCTCACCATCCGGCTGGAGGTAGGCGGCATGGCCCAGGGCTTGACCATTCACAAGGCAAACGGCCGCTGGCAGAACGGCCCCGCCCCCGATGCCGGCGCTCTGCACCCGCTGCGGGTGCGCTTCAAGCATCCCGCCATCGCCTTTCGCGCCCTCAGCTTTCGGCTCGGGGTCAATCAGGCGTTCAGCGAGAACCGCCTGCTGGTGGAGGGGGATCTCACCGTCGCCATGCACCTGGTGCGCGCGCTGGAGCAGTTGCAGGCGCTGATCCTGCCGGCCTTCATCGCCCGCCCCTTGCTGCGCCACTATCCTGACCCGCGCCACAAGCTGAGCCGGGCCTGCCACATCTACCTGGGTCTGTTGACCGGCTGAACGAGAGGATGAGCCTATGAGTCGCTATTACGATTTTTTCTGTCCGGTCAAACTGATCGCGGGTGAGCAGGCGCTGGAGCAACTGGCCGGCGAGCTGGCGGGATTGGGGGCGCGCCGGCCGCTGCTGCTCACCGACAAAGGGGTCAGCGGCACCGGGCTGGCTACCTTGCTGGCCGGGGTGCTGGCCGAGGGTGAGCTGCCGGTGGCCGCCATCTGGGACGAGATCCCGGCCGACTCCTCCACCGCCGTAGTGGAGCGGATCGCGGCCCATCACCGGGAGCTTGGCTGTGACAGCCTGGTGGCGCTGGGGGGGGGCTCCGTCATCGACACCGCCAAGGCGGTCAACATCCTCGCCTCCATGGGGGGGGATCGGCTGCTCGATTACGCCGGCGCCGGCTGCCTGACCCGGCCGCTGCAGCCGCTGGCGGTGGTGCCCACCACGGCGGGCACCGGCTCGGAGGTGACCCTGGTGGCGGTGATCAAGGACGAGGCGAGCGGGCGCAAAGTGCCCTTTACCTCCCCCTTCCTGCTGCCCCAGCTGGCGGTGCTGGATCCGCGTCTCACCCAGGGGTTGCCGCTCAACATCACCGCCGCCACCGCCATGGATGCCATGACCCACGCCATCGAGGCCTTCATCGGCACGGCCAAGAACCCGGTCAGCGACGCCCTGGCCCTGATGGCGGTGGAGAAGATCGCCAACGCCCTGCCCCAGGTACTCAGCAACCCGCAGGACAAGCAGTTGCGGCTGCAGCTGGCGGAGGGCTCCACCCTGGCGGGCATGGCCTTCTCCAACTCCATGGTGGGGCTGGTGCACGCCCTCGGTCACAGCCTGGGAGCCCGCTGTCATCTGCCCCACGGCCTGTGCATGAACCTCTTCCTGCCCACCGTGCTCGACTACAACCGGCCGGGCATAGACCCCGAGCTGGCCCGCCTGCTGCTGCCGCTGGTGGGGGCCGAGCGCTTTGCCGCGACCCCGGCCGCCGTGCGGCCCCAGGCCGCCATCGAGGCGCTACAGGCGCTGCGCAATACCCTGTGGGAGACGGTGAAGCTGCCACGCACCCTGCGGGAGGCGGGTCTCACCGACAAGGCGCTGCTGCCCGAGATCCGCGATCTCGCCATCAACGACGGCGCCCTGCTCTACAACCGCAAGGATGCCGACCGGGCCCAGCTGCTGACCCTGCTGGAGCAGGCCTGGGAGTGATCAGGCAGGCGGCCCCGCCTTGTGGGGCCACCTGTTACCAGCGGATGGTGGCGCCGGCGCCGTAGTTGCCGCCATCTTCGGGCGTCTTCTCGCGCCAGATGGACTCCTTGTTGCGGCGCACTGCCTCTTCCCGCTTCTGCTTGCGCTCCCAGACGGGTTTCACCTCGTCCTGCGGCCGCTCCTGTTTCTGCCCCTTGTGATCGGTCACCGAGCACTGCTTGTCGCCACACTGATAGGCATAGGGTTCGACGGTGCAGCCTGCCGTAGCCAGACAGAGGCCAAGCAGAGAAACACGAAGAGAGGAAGGCAAGATCATGGGACGCTCCTGCTTGCAGCGGTCAACAAAAGAGGCCGAGTGTCAAACAGGAGGCAAATGGAATCAAGCCTGCCAGCAGGCTTGATTGTTACAAGCGGTACACAGTGCGATGTATCAGCAAGCTATTGATACATATCATGTTAATCAGCACGCCGACCTGGGCTCTCACCCCTGCTCGTCGCTGAACACCCCGGTGGAGAGGTAGCGATCCCCCCGATCGCAGATGATGGCCACCACCACCCCCTGTCTGATCTCTGCCGCCACCCGCAGGGCGCCAGCCACGGCGCCGCCCGAGCTGACTCCGCAGCAAATCCCCTCCTCCCGCGCCAGCCGGCGCATCATGGCGAGGGACTCGTCGAGCGTGACGTCCAGCACCCGGTCGACCCGGGCGGGTTCGAAAATGGCGGGCAGGTAGGCCACCGGCCAGCGCCGGATGCCGGGGATCTGGCTCTCCTCGGCCGGTTGCAGGCCGATCACCTGCACTGCCGGGTTCTGCTCCTTGAGGTAGCGGGAGACCCCCATGATGGTGCCCGTGGTGCCCATGGCCGAGACGAAGTGAGTGACCGCCCCCTCGCTCTGGCGCCAGATCTCGGGGCCGGTGGAGAGGTAATGGGCATCCGGGTTGGCCGGGTTGTTGAACTGATCGAGCACCAGCCCCTCGCCCCGCGCCTGCATCGCCAGGGCGAGGTCGCGCGCCGCCTCCATGCCCCCCTCCACCAGCACCAGCTCGGCGCCGTAGGCCTGCATGGCATCGCGCCGCTCCTGGCTCATGGTATTTGGCATGATGAGCCGCATCCGGTAGCCCCGCGCCGCCGCCACCATGGCCAGCGCGATGCCGGTGTTGCCGGAGGTCGCCTCGATGAGGCGGGCCCCAGGCGCTAAGTGACCGCTCGCCTCCGCGCACTTGATGAGGTTCAGCGCCGGCCTGTCCTTGACCGAGCCGGCCGGGTTGTTGCCCTCCAGCTTGACCAGCAGGGTGACACCGGGGTGGGGATTGATGCGACGCAGCGCCAGCAGGGGGGTATTGCCGATCAACTCTTCCAGCGTGGCAAAAGCCATAATGGGATCCATCCTTCGTGAACTGTTCTATACCTTGGCTAGCGGGTATGTACCCGGCCGGGCTCGCAGTGTAAGCGACCCCGAACAGTTGGCAAAGGGGCGCCGACATGGTCAGATAACCCCATCCCCCGTACCGAGGAGCAAGCATGAGCGAGATCATTCATCAGGCCAACCAGCAGCAATTCATCTGTGTGGTGGATGGCAAGGAGTCCAGACTGCGTTACCGGCGGCTCGACGCTAAGACCATCGACGCCTACAGCACCTTCGTCCCGCCCGAGCTCAGGGTGCAGGGGATCGCCGATCAGCTGGCTCGCACCTTCTACGACTGGACCCAGGCGGAAGGGCTCACCATAGTACCGAGCTGCAGCTACATCGACGTCTGGTTGCGCCGCAATGCCGGCTGACCCCCAGACGCGTCACCACACGCAAGCGTTCAACCTTCGCCCGGGCGCCCGGGAAGCCGACCTGCAGGCGCAAACCGAAGCCCTGCTGCGGGCCGATGACCTGCGCATGGATTGCCTCTGGGCTGCCCGTGAACTGGCACTGCCCGACTGGGCGCTGGGGGCCGGTTTTATCCGCAACCTCATCTGGGATCATCTGCACCACAAATCGACGCCGACCGCCCTCAACGACATCGATCTTATCTATCTGGATAGCGCCGACCCGGATGGGTTGGCGGAGGCCGATCACGAAGCCTGGCTTGCCGTCAGGATGCCGGGCCAGCAGTGGGAGGTGCGCAACCAGGCCCGCATGCATCTGCGCCAGCAAGTTCCCCCGTTTACCAGCTCGCTCTCGGCCCTCAGCCACTGGGTGGAGGTGCCCACCTGCATCGGGGTCCGGCTGCTGGCAGACGACTCATTCGAATGGCTGGCCCCCTACGGCTTTGCCCCCAACTGGTCCCTGCAGGTGGATCCCAACCCGCGCTGCCGCCAGGAGAGCCGGGTCTTTACCGAGCGGGTCAAGGCCAAGGAGTGGCAACGGCTGTGGCCTGACCTGGTGGTGAACTGGCCATAACCTGATTGCAATGTTTCGATAACCTTGGGCACACTAAGGAAAAGCTGTTTGTAACTCAATGGGTTAAATAATGCGCGACTTCTTCTCACTCGAACGCTGGCTACCGGGCCTCGCCGCCCTGCTGCAATACCAGCGGGCCTGGCTGATGCCGGATATGCGCGCTGGATTGTCGGTGGCCGCCGTGGCTCTGCCCGTGGCCATCGCCTATGCGGAGCTGGCCGGGGTGGGGCCGCTGGTCGGCCTCTACTCCTGTATCCTGCCCATGCTGGTGTACGCCCTGTTCGGTACCTCCCGCCAGCTCATCGTCGGCCCGGACGCCGCCACCTGCGCGGTGATCGCCGCCGTGGTGACCCCGCTCGCCGCCGGGGATGCCACCCGCCACTGGCAGCTGGTGATGACCATGACCGCCATGACCGGCTTCTGGTGTCTCATTGCCAGCCGCTTCAAGCTGGGGGTGCTGGCGGACTTTCTCTCCCGCCCGATCCTGATGGGGCTGCTCAACGGGGTAGCCATCACCATCATGGTGGGCCAGCTCTCCAAGATCTTCGGCTTCACCTTCAGCGAACGCTACCTCATCGAGCGGATCGCCGGCGGTGCCAGCTACATCACCCAAACCCATCTGCCCACCCTGGCCATGAGCCTGACCGCCCTGCTCACCCTGCTGCTGGCCAAACGCTTCAAACCGGCCTGGCCCTCCTCCATGGTGGCCATGGTGGTGACGGCGGGACTGGTGTGGGCGCTCGATCTCGGCCGGTTCGGCATCGCCACCCTGGGCGCCATCGGCTCGGGCCTGCCCGCCTTCCAGCTGCCGGAGTTTCCCCCCGGTCTGATGCGGGAGCTGGTGCTGCCGGCGCTCAACCTCGCCATGGTGAGCTTCGTCTCCATGATGCTGACCGCCCGCAGCTTCGCCGCCAAGAACGGCTACGAGATCGATGCGGACAAGGAGTTCCGGGCGCTGGGCATGGCCAATCTGGCGGCGGCAGCCTCCCAGGGCTTTGCCATCAGCGGCGCGGATTCGCGCACCGCGGTCAACGATGCCAACGGCGGCAAGAGCCAGCTGGTCTCCATCATCGCCGCCGCCGTCATCGCCCTGGTCACCTTCTACCTGACGGCGCCGCTGCAATACATCCCTACCGCCGCCCTCGGCGTGGTGCTGGTGATGGCCTCCTTGTCCCTCACCGACTTTCGCGGCCTGTGGGCCCTGCGCAACTCCGACCGCTCCGCCTTCTGGCTGGCGCTCATCACCTTTGTCAGCGTGCTGGCCATGGGGGTCATTCCGGGCATCACCCTCGCGGTGCTGCTGGGGCTGTTCCAGTTCCTGCGCAACGTGATGCGCCCCACCGACCAGCTGCTCGGCATGGACGACGAGGGGGTGGTGCGCACCCTGGGGGACAACGAGCAGGCCAAAGCCATTCCCGGCATCCTGGTCTATCGCTTCAACTCGCCGCTCACCTACTTCAACGCCCCCTACTTCAAGCGGCGGGTGCTGGCGCTGCTGGTGCAGGATCCCCACAGCCCCAAATGCCTGGTGGTGGACGCGGTGGCCTGCTTCACCCACCAGGACATCAGCGTGATGAGCATGCTGGGGGAGCTGCACCACGACTTGAAACGGCGCGGCATCCACATGGTGATGGCCGGCCGCCACGGCCAGATGAGCCTGTGGCTCAAGCAGGCCGGGATCCGGGTCGGCGACGAGGGGATCATCCTCTGCCCCGACATGTATCAGGCGCTGCGCATGACCCGCTGCTACCGCGAGCCGGTGTTCAAGGATGACGAGGTGGTGGAGAGCACCACCGAGGCCATCCTGTCGCGCTGGCCCCAGGATGAGGCCCTGCCCGATTCAGCGCGCCTCACCCTGCCAAGCGAACAGGAGGCGGGCGCCACCCCTGCCTGATCCCGAGCGAGCCCTGCCCCTGCGGCAGGGCTCGCGGCCTCTCCCCCTTCTTGGCCACCGCCACGATTGCGCCTCGCACCCGCTTGGTGTTAAATGCCCGTCCAGATGGCGCCGACGAGGGCCATCCCCAGTATTTGGACACCCCATGCAAACTCAATCCCACGCAGGTCCGGGCACTCTCTTCTCCCTGACCTGGCCCCTGTTTATTGATCTCGCCCTGCACTTTCTGACCGGGGCCCTCAACACCTTCATGGTGGGTCACGTCTCCTATCAGGGGGTGGCGGCGCTCGCGGTCGGCAACCAGGTGTTCGATCTCGCCATCACCCTGTTCAGCTTCGTCAGCATCGGCACCAGCGTGGTGATCACCCAGTATCTGGGGGCCGGCGACAAGGAGAAGGCCCGCGTCGTCATCCACACCGCCATCGGTTTCAACCTGCTGGTGGGGCTGGTGGCCGCCGTCGGCGTCATCGCCGGCGCCAGTACCATGCTGGCGCTGATGAACCTGCCCGCCAACCTGATGAGCGATGCCACCCTCTACCTGCAGATCATCGGCCTGTGCCTGCTGCCGGAAGCGGCGGCCCTCTGCCTGGCCGCCACCCTGCGCGCCCACGGCCACACCCGTCAGGCCATGTACGTGACCCTGACCGTCAACCTCATCACCTTCGTCGGCAACCTGCTGCTGCTCTACGGCTGGTTCGGCCTGCCCCAGCTCGGGGTGGCCGGGGTCGCCATCAGCACGGTGGCGGGTCGCATCGTCGGGGTGGTGCTGCTGGTGTGGCTGGTGGCGCGCAGGACCGGCATCCACCTGAAACTGCCGGAGATCGTCAAACCCAGCCGGCTGATGCTGGGCAAGGTGCTGCACATCGGCCTGCCGGCCGCCGGGGAGAACCTCTCCTGGATGCTGCAGTTCATGGTGGTGACCGCCTTCGTCGGCCTGCTCGGCGACAAGGCGCTGGCGACCCAGTCCTACTTCTTCCAGATCTGCCTGTTCATCCTGCTGTTCGGCCTCTCCATCGGCCTTGGCAACGAAATCATCATCGGCCATCTGGCGGGGGCCCGCCGCTTCGAGCAGGCCTATACCCAGCTGATGAAGAGCCTGAAGCTGGGGCTCGTCGTCACCGCGCTCATCGCCCTCGCCGCCGCCCTCAACGGCCGCACCATCATCAGCCTGTTCACCGATGACGCAGACATCATCACCCAGGTGGCGCAGCTGTTCTTGATAAGCCTCATTCTGGAACCCGGCCGCACCTTCAACCTGGTGGTGATCAACGCCCTGCGCGCCACCGGTGACGCCCGTTTCCCGCTCTACATGGCGCTGCTCTCCATGTGGGGAATTGCCGTTCCACTGGCCTATTTCCTTGGTATCATGCAGGGTTATGGACTGGTCGGTATCTGGTTGGCGCTCGCCTGTGACGAGTGGGTGCGCGGTCTGGCCATGTTCTGGCGCTGGCGCAGTCGTCGCTGGCAAAACAAAATTCTTGTTGAAACATAAGCGGAATCACAATGAAGAAGATAGGACTCTTGTTGGCGGCCATCCTGCTCAGCCCGCTCGCCATGGCGCAAACCGCCCCCGCCGCCCCCAAGGCGCAGGCGGCCCAGACCTGGTACGTGGCCCCCATCGCCATCGATGAAACCAGCGAGGCCCAGAAGGCGCTGACCAAGGACTTCATGGCCCAGATGATCAAGACCATCAAGATCAACGAGTACCAGACCGGCAAGGCGGTGGGCAAGACCAAGTCGCCCAAGTGGCTGATCCGCACCAAGCTGATGCCGGCAAGCAGCGACCCCCTGGTCGGCAAGAAGCACCCGCAGGGCCTCACCTACGGCAAGGGCATTCCCACCCAGGAGATCGTCGGCGAGCTCATCATGAACGGCACCCTGGTGGCCCATGTGGGTCAGGGCTGGCGCGAGCCCATAGTCCCGGGCACCCCGGTGGCCGAGAAGATCTCCATCGCCAACTATCAGTACGCCATCGGCAACGAAGCCAAGTCACCGGATCTGGAAGAGCTGGCGGCGCAAATCGGCTTTGAGGTGGGCAAGGTGATCGCCCGCGATGGCAAGCCGCTGCCCGAGAAGAAAAAGAAAAAAGAGTAGATGCGACACCTGTTACCAAGAAGGGGCCCTGCGCCCCTTTTTGCTGCCCGCCCGGCGGCCCCAGGCTGTCATCCAGCCGTCACAATTGTGATCCATCCGGCACTTTTCAGACTCTCCGCTTACCGATAAAAGCCTTATCAGCTTGTGATTCAAATAGTTAAAAATCGCCCGTCGCATGCAGCAAATCATTGGTCCCGAATTGGAGCCGGATCACATTTATCTCGCAGGGGACGCGGTAGTTTGGTCTTGCAGGCACAATCAAACGAAACCAAGGAGGCCGCATTACATGTTCCCAGAGTACAGAGAGCTCATCTCGAAACTGAAGAGCAGTGATGTCCATTTCCAAAAGAAGTTTGACTTGCATAACGACCTGGATGTGGAGATTAGAAAGTTGGAGAAACATCACGCCAGCGACTACAGCGCCGAGGTGAAGGATCTGAAAAAACAGAAACTCAAACTGAAAGAGGAGATCTACGACATCCTCAAACAACATCCACAATAGACGCCTCGACGAATACCTGGATAAGCAACTTATCCTGCCAGCCCGGCCCGACGCCGGGCTTTTTGTTGGCCGCTCATCAGGAGGCGACGGCCGCTTGCGCCCCCTGGCGTCGAAACTCGCTCGGCGTCTGGCCGGTATGGCGGCGAAAAGCACTGTTGAAGGTGGACTTGCTGTTGAACCCGGCCCGGTAACAGACAGTAGCCACAGTCTCGTCGCTCTCCTGCAGCAGTCGCTTGGCCTCCGCCACCCGATATCGATTGAGCCAGTCGTAGAAGTTGCCCCCCGAACAGGCGTTGATGGCGCTGGACGCCTGATGAAGGCTCAGACCGCACTCCTCGGCCAGCTTGCCAAGGGAGAGGGCGGGATCCCGATAGGCACCGCGCCCGAGCTGGCGCTCCAGCGCCTCGAACAGGGGGCGCAGGCTCTCATCCCGTACCGGTTCCGATGCGGCATCATTGACGCGCTCGCGCACGCCCCCCTCCGGCGCCCCTCCCTGTTGGGGCAGCCTGGCATGGGCCAGCACCTGCAGCAGCAGATAGGCGGTGACGGGGGCCTGCAGATAGACGGTAGAGAGCGGCCAGCCGAGCCAGCTCAAGGCGATGCGCACCAGCAACAGCAAGGCCACCAGCAGTTGCAGCCCCTGCAGCTGAGCCACCCAGGCCCGCAGCGCCGGCTTGCGGCTGACCACCCCAAGGCGCTGCTGCTGCCACCAGTAAGCCAGCCCCAGCAGGGCGATGCAGGCCAGATAGCGGTTGCCATAGAGGGTCACCCCGGGCCACAACGCATCCCCCTGCTTGCCAAGCAGGATCCAGCTCACCTTGTCGGCCCCCGGCAGCAACCAATAGGGCAGCGCCAGCCCCATCACCAGAAGCGCTGGCAAGCAGTGCACCAGCCGCTCACGCCAGCCACCGAGTACCGACTCCCCCTGCAGGGCTCTGATGTAGCCATACAGGCAGAACGGCAACATCACCACCAGGGGGTCAGCCAGCTTGAGCAGATGGGGCCAATGGTGAAACCACTGCTGTTGGTGATAGAGATACTCCAGCGCCTGCAAGCCGCTCAGGCTGAGCAGGGCCAGCAGATAACCGGCGGCGGCATCCCGCCGCATGCGCCGCAGCCAGCCGAGCGTGGCCAGCAGCAACATGCCGGTCAGGCTCAAACTGAGCACGGCGGCCACTTCTTCCCACTGCATATGCGTCCTCCTGCAGGTACGCCTCCATCGAGACGTACCTGTTTACCCTTGTTTTTATTATGTTTTCCAACCATTGACCGGTTCCATCCAGCGAGGCGACAGGGGCGGAAGGGCTGCGCTTAAATACCTTCGCCTGCGGCTGAAAAGCAACAGAACAATAACAAGTCAGGACCACAGAAGGAACCAGGATGAAAACCCATTTTCCCCTCCCCCTGCTCGGCTGCCTCGTACTGGCCGGCTGTCAGGAGAACAACAGCGAGCCGGATCCCGCTCGCCACTACGACGTCACCCTTACCTACACGGAGCAAGGGGTTCCCCACATCAAGGCGAACGACTACGCCAGCCTGGGCTTCGGGGCCGGCTATGCCCATGCCGAAGAGAACCTCTGCACCCTGAGCGAGCAGATCATGAAGCTGCGAGGAGAAAAATCCCGCAGGCTGGGCGCGGGGGAGCAGCAGCGCAACCTGCTCTCCGACGTGGGTTATCGCGCCCTCGACCTGCCTGCCCAGGCCGCGGCCCTGTATGGCAAGCTGGCGCCGGATGCCCGTGACCTTGTCGAAGGCTATGTGGCGGGGTTCAACCACTCCCTTGCCTGGCGAACCAGTCCGGCGGACTACCCCTCCCCCTGCCGCGGGGCCGAGTGGGTCGACCCCATCACCCCGGTCCAATTGCTGGCCTATCACCTGGATCTTGCCCAGCTGGCCAGCGGCCGCAGCTTTATCAGCGCCATGGCCAGCGCCCAGCCCCCCGCCACTACCAGTGCACAGGGACGTGCCGCCCTGCCCGCCCCGGCGCTGGATCCCGTCTCGCTGCTCACCTCGGAGGGGATCGGCAGCAACGGCTGGGCGCTGGGGGCGGATCGCAGCAGCAACGCCAACAGCCTGCTGCTCGGCAATCCCCACTTTCCCTGGGATGGCGAGCTCAGATTCTTTGAACAGCACCTGCAGATCCCGGGCAAACTCAATGTGACCGGTGCCACCATGATGGGTTTTCCCGCCATTCTGATCGGCTTCAACGAGCAGCTGGGCTGGACCCACACCGTCTCCCAGTCCAAGCGTTTCACCCTCTATCAGCTCACCCTGGATCCCGCCAATCCGCTGCGTTACCGCTACGGCGACCAGTGGCGGGAGATGAGCCAGAAAGAGATCACCGTACAGGTCCGCCAGGCCGATGGCAGCCTGCAGCCCCATGTCCAGACCGTCTATTCCAGCCACTTCGGCCCCATGGTCAACCTCGCCTCCCTCTCGCCCAGCCTGGGCTGGACCAGCAGCAGCGCCATCAGCTTCCGCGATGCCAACGCCGGCAACTACAAGATGCTGGAACAGTGGCTGGCCATGGCCAGGGCCCAAAGCACCCCGGCCTTCTTCGAGGCGCTGGCCGAGCATCAGGGGGTGCCCTGGGTCAATACCCTGCTGATCGACAAGACGGGCCAGGCCAGCTATGTGGATGCCACCCAGGTACCCCGCCTCGGCGCCAAGGCAGAGGCCTGGTGGCGAGCCGCCTCCCAGACACCGCAACTGGCCCCCATCTGGCTGGATGGCGAGGGCAGCGTGCTGCTGCCGGGCAACGACCCCGATTTCGAGTGGGTCGACAGCGGCCAGACCCGGGCTCCCGGCCTTGTTCCCCTCAGCCAGGCCCCCCGCCTGAGTCGCAGCGACTACGTCTACAACGCCAACAGCAGCCACTGGCTGACCAACCTGGCGGCCCCGCTGGAGGGATACTCCATTCTCTACGGGCCGGAGCAGACGGTGCGCAGCCCGCGTACCCGCTACAACGCCCAGCTCATCAGCACGCCCGATGCAATGGGACTGACCGGGGCTGATCGCCGCTTTACCCTGCAGACACTGCAAGGTGTGGTGACCCACAACGGCTCCCTGTTTGCCCGCGAGCTCAGAGATCCCTTACTGGCCCGTTGTCAGGCCCATCCGTTGATCCAGCTGACCAGCGGCCCGCTGGACTTGACGCCGAGCTGCAACGCGCTCGCCAACTGGGATGGAGGATATCAGCTTGAAAGCCGGGGGGCTCACCTGATGCGCGAATGGTTGACGGCGTTTCGCACCAGCGGCCACAGAGACATCAAGGATGCCCTGTTTGCCATCCCCTTCGATCCGGCCCATGGCGCCACCACGCCGAGCGGGCTGGCCCCCTGGAGCGGCGCGCCGGATGAAGACCCGGCCCTGCTGGCGCTGGCCCAGGTCCAGCAACGGTTGCAGGCGGCCGGTATCGCGCCGGATGCCGAACTCGGCGCACTGCAATTCGTGCAAAAAGCGGCCGGGCTGACCCCCATCGCGCTGCCTGGAGGCAACTCCTTCGAGGGGTTGTTCAACATGGTGCAGACCAACCTGCCTTCGCGCAGCAGCTCGGATCTCGCCAACATAGTGACCGGCAAGGCCGTGGCAGGCACCACGCTGCGCAGCCTGGATGACGACGGTGACGGCCAGCCCGAGCTGCGTTATCGCGCCAACTACGGCTCCAGCTTCGTGCTGGCCCTGCAGTTCGATGACGCCGGCCCCAAGGCGGAGCGCTTCCTGAGCTACGGCCAGTCCCATGACCCCGAGAGCCCGCACTTCACCGATCAGACCGAGCAGTTCGCCCGTCAGCAGTGGCAGCCCATGCGCTTCACCGAGCAGGAGATAGCGGCCCACCAGGAGCGCACCCTGCACCTCAAGGTGCTGCGTACCACCAGCCCCTGAGTCAACCCTCTCTATCCAGCCATAAAAAAGCGGGCCAATGGCCCGCTTCGTCATACCTGTTTCGCCCCATCATCACACCGGCGGATGGAACTGGCTGGCCTCGCGGGTGGCCATCTCCTCGTAGGTGGCCCACTTCTGCCACGCCACCTGTTGCGCCACCTGCATCAGCCGCTGCGCTTCTTCCGGATGGCTCTGGGCCAGCACCCGATAACGAGTCTCCTCCTGCCGATATTCGGCAAGCGGAATGGAGGGGCGCAGGCTGTCGAGGCTGAAGGGGTTCTGCCCGGCACTGCGCAATACCGGGTTGTAGCGCATCAGCGGCCAGTGGCCGGAGGCCACGGCGCGTTTTTGCTGGGTCAGGCCAAACTCCATATCGATGCCATGGGCAATGCAGTGGCTGTAGGCGATGATGAGCGACGGGCCCGGATAGGCCTCCGCCTCACGCAAGGCCTGCAGCGCCTGCTGCGGGTTGGCCCCGAAGGCGATGCGAGCAACATAGACGTTGCCGTAGGAGATGGCCTGCAACGCCACGTCCTTCTTGGCCAGCGTCTTGCCCCCCGCCGCAAACTTGGCGACGGCACCGAGCGGGGTCGATTTCGACATCTGGCCGCCGGTGTTGGAGTAGACCTCGGTATCCATCACCAGCACGTTCACATCGCGCCCGGAGGCGAGCACGTGATCGAGCCCCGCCGAGCCGATGTCATAGGCCCAGCCATCGCCGCCGATGATCCAGACCGAGCGGCGCACCAGCTGATCGATGAGCGAGAGCAGCTCGCGGGCCTTGCCGGACTTCACCTCTTCCAGCCGCTCGCGCACTTGCGCGACACGGGTGCGCTGGGCGCGGATCTCCGACTCCAGCCGCTGCGGTGCGCTAATCAGTGACTCGACCAGCTCTGCGCCCAGCTCTTCCTTCATCGCTTTGAGGGCCGCCACCGCCTGACCGTGATGCTGATCGGCGGTGAGGCGAAAACCAAAGCCAAACTCGGCGTTGTCCTCGAACAGTGAGTTGGACCAGGCCGGCCCCTTCCCTTCGCCGTTCTTGGCCCAGGGGGTGGTCGGCAGGTTGCCGCCGTAGATGGAGGAGCAACCGGTGGCGTTGGCCACCAGCATGCGATCGCCAAACAGCTGGGTCAGCAGCTTGAGGTAGGGGGTCTCGCCACAGCCGGCGCAGGCACCGGAGAACTCGAACAGGGGTTCGAGGAACTGGGCACCGCGCACGGTGGAGAAATCCACCCGCTCGCGGGCCGGCCACGGCAGGCTCTCGAACCAGCGCAGCGCCTGTTTCTGGCCAGCCAGATGCGGCGCCTTGTCCATCATGGCGATGGCACGCTCGCCCTCATGGCTCTCATCTTCTCCGACCCGCACCGGACAGGCCTGCACACACTGGCCGCAGCCGGTGCAATCCTCCGGATAGAGCTGCAAGGTGTAGCGGCTGTCGGGGAAGCCCCTGGCGGTGACGGGCACCGACTGGGCGGCCTCGGGAGCGCTCGCCAGCCAGTCCTGATGGTAGAACTTGGCCCGCAGCGCCGCGTGGGGGCAGACGAAGACGCAGTTGCCGCACTGGATGCAGATATCGGAGTGCCAGATAGGGATCTCGCGGGCGATATCCCGCTTCTCGAAGCGGCTGGTAGCGGTCGGGTAAGTGCCATCTACCGGCAGCATGGAGACAGGGATCAGATCGCCGCGCCCCGCCAGCATCTCGCCTGTGACCCGCTGGACAAACTCGCTGCCACCCGGCGCCAGCGGCAACGGATAGTCGCTCGCCACCTCCTCACCGGCTGGAATGGCCACCTGATGGAGGTGGGCTAGGGTATCGTCCACCGCCGCGAAGTTGCGCTCGACTACCTCGGGCCCCTTGCGGGCATAGCTCTTCTCGATGCTTTTCTTGATGAGCTCAATCGCCTCGTCCCGCGGCAAGATGCCGGCCAGGGCGAAGAAGCAGGTCTGCATGATGGTGTTGATGCGATTGCCCATGCCGTTGCGCTCGGCCACCCTATCCCCGTCGATGCAGTAGAGGCGGATATCGAGAGCCCGGATGCGGGCGCGCAGCCGCTCGGGCAGTTCGGCCCAGACCCGGTCGGGCTCATAGGGGGCATTGAGCAGCAGGGTCGCCCCTTCGGCGGCGAACTCCAGCAGATCGACCGATTCGACAAAGCCCCACTGGTGACAGCCGATAAAACTCGCCTGTTCGATAAGCCAGGGGGCGTCTATGGGTTCGGGGCCAAAGCGCAGGTGGGAGACGGTGCGCGAGCCCGACTTCTTGGAGTCGTAGACGAAGTAGCCCTGGGCGTGGAAGCCCTCCAGCTCGCCGATGATCTTGATGCTGTTCTTGTTGGCACCGACCGTGCCGTCGGCACCGAGGCCGAAGAAGAGCGCCCGCACCCGGCTGGCAGGCTCCAGATCGCCGATGGGGTGCCAGGCCAGACTGAGGCCCGACACGTCATCGACGATTCCCACGGTAAAGCGGGGGCGCGGCGCATCGGATGCCAGCTCCTCGAACACAGCCGCACACATGGCGGGGGTGAACTCCTTGGAAGAGAGGCCATAGCGACCGCCACTGAGCCAGGGCAGCCGCTTGATAAGGCCGCGCTGCAAGCCATCGATGAGGGCGCTCTGCACATCCAGCAGCAGCGGCTCGCCGCCCGCCCCCGGCTCCTTGGTGCGATCCAGCACCGCCATCCGGCGCACGCTCTGCGGTAGCGCATCGAGCAGCGCCTGCACCGGGAAGGGGCGATAGAGGCGAATGACCAGCACCCCGGTCTTGCGATCCTGCCGGTTGAGCCAATCCACGGTGGTGCGGGCGGTGGCCGCCCCCGAGCCCATCAGCACGATGACATCGGTGGCATCGGGGGCGCCGTGATACTCCACCAACCGGTAGTGGCGGCCGGTCAGCTCACCGAGGCTCTCCATGCACTGCTGCACCCGCGCCGGCACCGCCTCGTAGAAGGGGTTGACGCTCTCGCGGGACTGGAAATAGGTGTCGGGGTTCTGGGCGGTGCCACGCATCACCGGATGATCCGGGTTCAGCGCCCGTGCGCGGTGGGCGCGCACCCAGTCGTTGTCGATAAGGGCACGAATTTCATCTTTGTGCAGCGCGACTATCTTGTTCACCTCGTGGGAGGTGCGAAAGCCGTCGAAGAAGTGGATGAAGGGCACCCGGCACTGCAGGGTGACGCTGTGGGCGACCAAGGCCAAGTCCTGCGCCTCCTGCACCGAGCCGGAGGCGAGCATGGCAAAGCCGGTGCTGCGCGCCGCCATCACGTCCTGATGGTCGCCAAAAATCGACAGCCCCTGCGCCGCCAAGGATCGGGCCGCCACATGGAACACCGCCGAGGTCAGTTCACCGGCGATCTTGTACATGTTGGGCAGCATCAGCATCAATCCCTGGCTGGCGGTGAAGGTGGTGGCGAGCGCCCCCGCCTGCAGGGCGCCGTGCACCGTGCCGGCCGCCCCCCCTTCGCTCTGCATCTCCACCACGGTAGGGATGTTGCCCCAGAGGTTGGTCTGCCCCTCTGCCGCCCAGGCATCGGCCAGTTCGGCCATGGTCGAGCTCGGGGTGATGGGATAGATGGCACACACTTCGCTCAGCTGATACGCCACCCGGGCCGCGGCTTCGTTGCCGTCAACCATGATCAGTTCGTGTTTCATAGGGACTCCTGTGGTTGGCGCAGTTCGATGGCGTGGCAGGGACACTGGTCATGGCAGGCACCGCAGCCGGTGCAGAGTTCGGCATCCACCTGATACCCCAGACCCGGCCCCAGCTTGGCGATGGCCTGCTCGGGGCAACTGCCGTAGCAGCCGTCGCACTCGAAGCAGTTGCCGCAGGAGTAGCAGCGCGCCGCCTCGTAGCGGGCCGCCGTCTCGTCCAGTCCGCCGATGATCTCGCCAAAGTCGTCCCGCGCCGAGGGCGGTTTGACCGGCTGGCTGCTGGCAGGGGCATGGGTCTGGAACCAGAGCTGCAGCTGCTCGGGCCCAACCAGCGGATAGGAGAGCGGCTTGTGGTAGTGACGACCGCGCAGCCAGGCATCCATGTGGCGCGCCGCCTTCTTGCCGTGGCCGGTGGCGATGGTGACGGTGCGCTCGGAAGGCACCATGTCACCGCCGGCAAAGAGGCCCGGTACGTCCGTCATCAGGTTTTCGCCAACCTGCACCACCCCTTCCTGGTTGACCCGCACGCCGGGGATGCTCTCCAGCACGCTCAAGTCCACCTCCTGACCCAGCGCCAGAATGAGGGAGTCCGCTTCGAGGGTTTCAAACTGGCCGGTGGGCACCGGCTTGCCCTGTTCATCAAGCGCCATCACCTCCACCTCGATGCTGGTGCTGTCGAGCTGACGGATGGTACGCAACCAGTTGATCTTGATCCCCTCCTCCTCGGCCTCGTCGGCCTCGAAGGCGTGGGCCGGCATATGATCCCGGTCGCGGCGGTAGATGATCATCGCCTCCTCCACCCCGAGACGACGGGCGGTGCGGGCCGCGTCCATGGCGGTGTTGCCGCCGCCGTAGATGGCCACCCGCCGCCCCAGTTTGGGGGGCGGCAAGCCTTTTTCCTCGGCCAGGCTGGCCTGTTCGAGGAAGCTCACCGCATCGAGGATCTTGCCCGCCTCCCGGGCCGGAATGTCGATCCGCTTGGCCAGATGAGCGCCGATGGCCATGAAGACGGCGTCAAAGCCCCCCTGGTCGCGCTCGCGCAGCACATCCTCCACCTTGTGATTGAGGGTCAACGTCACCCCGGCAGCGACGATGCGGGCCACCTCCCGATCCAGCACCTCGCGGGGCAGACGGTAAGCGGGAATGCCAAAGCGCAGCATGCCACCGGCAAGCGGCCCCGCCTCGCGGATCTCCACCTGATGGCCGAGCCGGTTGAGGTGCCAGGCGCAGGAGAGGCCGGAGGGGCCGGCACCTATGATGAGTACCTTCTTGCCGCTGGCGGGCGCGGGGGCTGCAGGCTGCCAGCCCCTGGCCAGCGCTTCGTCGCCGAGAAAACGCTCGATGGCGTGAATGGAGACGGCATCATCCACCTGGGCCCGGTTGCAGGCACTTTCGCAGGGGTGATAGCAGACCCGCCCGTGGACCGCAGGCAGGGGATTCTCTTCGATGAGAGTCTGCCAGGCCGCCTCGAAGCGGCCCGCTTCAGCCAGGGCAAGCCAGGCCTGGATGTTCTCGCCAGCCGGGCAGGCATGATTGCAGGGTGGCAGGGCCGGCCGCCAAACGGGTAGCCGAGTACGGACCGGACCTGTTCCCGTCTTCTGGGAGAGATCCGGCGGTGGGGTCATATCCAGTTGTTTGCTCATACATTGCTTTCTTCTTTTTGGGTGACAGGCCCCATCCGAATGCACTTGATACCGTTTAACCGAAGCGGACGGTGGCCGGAGAGGGAAGAAGCGAAAGCGTCAGAAACTGGAAGCTGACTCGATAATGGACTGATTTTTGTACTGAATGACGGATCAGGATCAAAAAATGTTGCACTTTATGAGGTATGGAGTGCACAACGTGACCCGTGTAACATCTTGCCCGTCTGCAGGAACTCCGCTCGGGCTCACGCCCCGCAAGCGACACCGCATCGTCGGCCACCCTGGGTGAGCGCCATCCCTGCAACCATTGCTGCACGGAACGGGGCTCGCCCGCTTCTCTCCTGCACTGGAACCGCCATCGCACAAGGACCCGGCCATGCCAACACTCGCCAGCATTCATCTCTACCCCATCAAGTCGACGGCAGGCATGCCACTGACCCGCGCCCTGGTCACCGAAGAGGGACTGCAGGGAGATCGCCGCTACATGGTGGTCAAACCGGACGGCAGCTTCATCACCGCCCGCACCCATCCCCAGCTGCAGCAGGTGGTGGCCACCCCCATCGAGGGCGGCCTGCAGCTGCGCTATCCGGGCTTCGAGCCGCTCACCCTGCAAGAAACCGGGTTCAGCCGCGCGCCCCGGGCCACCGGCGTCTGGAAAGACAGCTTCAACGCCCTGCACACCCACGCCCAGGCCGATGTGTGGCTGAGCAAGGTGGCGGGGGAGCCGGTGCAGTTGCTCTGGCTTGGCGAAGAGTCTGCCCGCTTTCGGGAGAAGACCGGCACCCGGGTCAGCTTTGCCGACGGTTACCCCCTGCTGCTGATAAGCCAGGCGTCTTTGGAAGATCTCAACCTGAGATCCGATGCCCTGCACCAGATGAGCCAGTTTCGCACCAACCTGGTGGCGAGCGGCACCCTCCCCTTCGAGGAGGACGGCTGGAAACGGATCCGCATCGGCGAGGTGGAGTTCTTGGTGGCCAAGCCCTGCAGCCGCTGCATCATGACTACGGTGGAGCCGGGCACGGATCGCTTCAATGCCCTGAAAGAGCCGCTGGCCACCCTCACCCGCTACCGGCGCGGCGAGGATGGCGAGGTCTACTTCGGTCAGAACCTGGTGGCCCTCAACGAGGGGTGGATTGAGGCGGGCAGCGAGATAGAGGTGCTGGAGCGCGCCCGCGCCCCTGTCTACCCCAACGCAGCCCCCAAAAAACGGGAACTGGTGTGCGTGGCCCGCGAGCCGCTGGCGCGGGATCTGGAGACCTTCTGGTTCGAGGCGGCCGATGGCGAGCCCCTGCCCGACTATCTGCCGGGCCAGCACCTGCCCATCAGCCTGGACATTGGCCTGGGTCTGCGGCGCGAGCGCCTGCAGCGCCGCTATACCCTGAGCTCCACCCCGGAGCAGCCGGAGCGTTACAGCATCAGCGTCAAGAAGGTGGGGGGCGGTCGCATCTCCCACTGGCTGCACCAGCAGTTGCAACCGGGTGACCGTCTGCTGGCCGCCAACCCCGCCGGCGAATTTCATCTGGGCCGGGATCGCAATCTCTTGCTGCTCTCGGCAGGCTCGGGGGTCACTCCCATGCTCTCCATTGCCCGCACTCTGGCCTTGCGCGGGGAGCTCGGCGACGTGCACTTCATGCACCTGTGCCGCAGCGAGGCGGACATTCCCGCCGCCGGCGAGTTGCACGCCCTGGCGCAGCAGGGGATGACCCTCACCCTGATCCTGAGCCAGCCCGATACGCACTGGCAGGGGCTCAAGGGGCGGTTGGACGATGTTCACCTCAAACAGATCAAAGGGTTGCAACAGCGGGACGTGTTTATCTGCGGCCCCCACGGTTTTATGGCCGATGCGGCCACCAGACTGGCCGCCCTTGGCGTGCCGGCCGGACGGATCCGCCAGGAGAGCTTTGGCGGCGCCATCCTCTCCCTCTCCCGCCCTCATCAGGCGGTGCAACTGCGCATCGGCGAGCAGGCGTTTGCCGGCAACAATCAGGGCACCGTGCTGGATCAGGCCCACAAACAGGGGGTGGAGCTGCCCTGGAGCTGCCGCGCCGGCATCTGCGGCAGTTGCAAGCAGACCCTGGTCTCGGGTGAAGTGGATCACCCGGATGCCCCCGCCATCACCGCCGCCGAGCGGGCCGCAGGCAAGATCCTCACCTGCTGCGCCGTCCCCCTCACCGACATCGTAATCAAATAAGGTGATCGAGGCACAATAATACCGCCGGCCGGGAGCATGCTCCCGGCCGCGCTTTTCCCCTCCTTTGCCTTCCGCCTCCTTTCTCGCCCCTTTTCACCGACCCGCCGCAGCCTTGGCGAAGAGCGCTCCTATACTCACTGCAACAACAATAAAACCCCACAGAAGTACCGGCCTTCGCCGCGTGACAAAGGGGGTTATCGGTGAGAATAAGGACGCTCAAACCATGGAACAGAACAGACCCGCCTTTCAGCTCAATCTGCTGCTCTCAGTCATCACCCTGATCCTGCTGTCGCTGGTGTTTTTCGCCTACAGCTGGTCGGGAAAACAGATGGAACAGAGCTATCAGCAACGCTACCAATCCTATCTGCTGGCCGATGAACTGCGGCAATCCTCCGACGATCTGACCCGCCTCGGCCGCACCTACGTGATCACCAAAGATCCCGCCTACGAACAGCAGTACATGCGGATCCTGGCCATTCGCAACGGGGAGCAGAACCGGCCGCAGGGCTACAACCGCATCTATTGGGACTTCGTCGCCGCCAACGGCCAGAACCCGCGCCCGGACAGCCAGGTGCGCCGCGGCCTCATCGATCTGATGAAGGATGCCGGCTTCACCGAGGGCGAGCTGGCCAAGCTCAACGAAGCCAAGAACAACTCGGATGCCCTGGTCAACACCGAGGTGGCCGCCTTCAAGCTGGTGCAGCAGACCGATGGCGATCTGGCCGCCAACCAGCAGAAGGCCATCGCCATGATGCATGACAAGGCCTATCACCAGAACAAGGGACGCATCATGTCCCCCATCGACGACTTCTACGTCATGATGGAGACCCGCACCCAGCAGGCGGTGGATGACGCCACCAGCCAGTCCGCCATGTTGCGCTACCTGTTCATCGCGCTCGGCCTGGTGTTGATGTTTTTCCTCTGGCGCACCTACAAGGCGCTGATTGACCTAGTCGGCACCTCGGTCGATCAGCTCAGAAGCGATCTCAACCACCTGGCCGAGGGGGACTTCTCCCAGCCGATCAAGGTGCCGGCCGGTGCCAAGGAGAGCCTGATCGGCCTGCTCGCCACCATGCAAAGCACCCTCAAGGGGATCATCGCCCAGGTCTCCCACTCCAGCGAAGAGCTCTCAGGCTCAGCCGACAGCATCGCCCAGATAGCGGAGCAGACAGCCCAGTTCGCCACCTCCCAGCAGACCAGCACCCAGACCATGGCGGCCGCCATCGAGGAGCTGGTGGTGAGCATCAGCCACCTCTCGGACAACGCCACCCACGCCGACGAGCTGAGCAAGATCTCCGCCAACACCCTGGAAGAGGGCTCCGGTGTCATCAAGCAGACCCTCGACAGCATCCAAAGCATCTCAGACACCGTCTCCAACGCCGCCAGCAGCATCGCGGATCTCAACAGCCATACCCAGCAGATCTCGGAGATCATCGAGGTGATCCGCGGCATCGCCGATCAGACCAACCTGCTGGCCCTCAACGCCGCCATCGAGGCGGCCCGGGCCGGCGAGCAGGGACGCGGCTTTGCAGTGGTGGCCGACGAGGTGCGCAACCTCGCCAGCCGCTCGGCCGCCTCCACCCAGCAGATCACCGGCATGATCGGCAAAATTCAAAGTGGAGCGGACGCCTCCATCCGCAGCATGGAGAACACGGTCAACAACGTCTCCCGCGGGGTGAGCCTGGCCAGCCAGACCGGCGCGGCCATCGCCAGCATCCAGGATCACGCCTCCAACCTGACCGGCCTGATGGGGGAGATCAGCCACACCCTGCGCGAGCAGTCCACCGCCGCCAACGAGGTGGTCTCCACCGTCGGCAACATCACCTCCCTCTCCGAGCAGTCGGGGGATGCCGCCCGCCACGTCTCGCAGGAGGCGGCCAAGCTCAAGCAGCTGTCACGGCTGCTGCGCCAGGAGATGGCCCACTTCAAGCTGTAGCGCAAAGCGCACAAAGCAAAACGGCTGCCCGAGGGCAGCCGTTTTCATTGGTACGGTACGCTTAACCGCGCAGGGCGGCGATACGCTGCTCGATGGGCGGGTGGCTCATGAACAGCTCGCTCATGGAGCGCTTGCCGTTGATGCCGAACGCCATCATGGAGCCTTCCAGCTGCGGCTCGGCACCGCGGGAGAGGCGCTGGAGCGCGGCAATCATCTTGTCGCGGCCGGCCAGCTTGGCGGCACCGGCGTCGGCGCGGAATTCACGCTGACGGCTGAACCACATGACGATGATGGAGGCCAGTACGCCGAACAGCATCTCCAGCACGAACACGGTGATCATGTAGGCAAAACCGCCGGTGCTGCTGCTCTCTTCCTCGTTGTTGGAGCTGAAGAAGTTGCTGATGACGCCAGCCACGATGCGGGCGAAGAACATCACGAAGGTGTTCACCACCCCCTGGATCAGGGTCAGGGTCACCATGTCGCCGTTGGCCACGTGGCTCACCTCGTGGGCCAGCACGGCTTCCGCCTCGTCACGGCTCATGCTGTAGAGCAGACCGGAAGACACAGCGACCAGCGAGTCGTCACGGCGGGCGCCGGTGGCGAAGGCGTTCATCTCGGGGGAGTCGTAGATCCCCACTTCCGGCATCTTGATGCCCGCTTCACGGGCCTGACGGGCCACGGTACTGACCAGCCAGTGCTCGGTCTCGTTGCGGGGTTGCTCGATGACCTGGACGCCATAGCTGCGCTTGGCCATCCACTTGGACATCAGCAAGGAGATAAAGGAACCCCCAAAACCGAACACGGCGCAGAACACCAACAGACCGGAAATGCTGGACTTGTTGATCCCCAGAACCGAGAACAGGATATTGAGTACCACCCCCAGCACCAGCATGACGGCCAGGTTGGTCACCAGGAATAGCATAATTCGCTTCATATTGACTCCTTGTGAGATATGGATGCGTGGCCCGTCACCAGTTCGCTGCCGGCCGGGCCACACCTGTCACGCATAATAGACAGTTTCTATGAATGTTCGCTGAATGTCGGATTCAGAGCAGGGGCGAAATGTCGAGTCGCCCGCGCAGATCAGCCTCGAGCGGATTGTTTACAAAGGGTATTTCACCCAAAAACGGGGCCGGCAGCAAGCCCCGCAAGGTGTCCAGATTCTCCTGATAGTGGCTCATGGAGCCGTGCAGCCGGTTGATGACCCAGCCCGCCACCGGCAGGTTGTTGTTGCGAATGGCGGCGAAGGTGAGCAGGGCATGGTTGAGACAGCCCAGTTTGGCCCCCACCACCATGATGACCGGCATGTTCTCCTGCTTGACCCAGTCCGACAGCAGGTGCTTGCGATCGAGTGGCAGGAACCAGCCTCCCGCCCCCTCCACCACCACCAGCTCGGCCCCCGCCTGCTCAATCTGGCGCAGCCCGTCCGACAACCCCTTCAGGGTGATGGCGTCGCGCGCTTCGCTGGCGGCGATATGGGGCGCAATGGGTGGCTCGTAAGCGTAGGGGTTGACCAGATCGTAGGGCAGCGGCAGGCTCGCCGCCTCCTGCAACAGCACAGCGTCCAGATTGCGCAGTCCCTCCGGGGTGCGGGCACAGCCGGCGGAGACAGGCTTGTAACCGGCGCAGCGGATGCCGTGCGCGGCGAATTCCAGCAGCAGGGTGCGGGCGACCAGCGTCTTGCCCACATCGGTATCGGTGCCGGTGACGAAGAAGGATTTGACCATGATGACTCCTCAATACGGCGCAGGTGCCCGGGCTCGATGTGGCGGGGCACCCGCAGCTCAATTCTATCGGCCAAGACCGCCGGTTAACGGCGGATCAGCTGGCCGAGGCAAACCTGATAACTGGCGGCCAGCAGACCGTCCGGCTGACGATGGGCCTCATAGGCCTGGCTCAGACGCAACAAGCGCTGACGGCTGCCAAGGCCGGTATGACGCTCGTCATTGACCTGGCTGGCGCCGATCCCCTTGAGATCGCGCAGCAAGCCGTTGAGCTCGGGGTAGCCGAGCGACCAGGTCAGGCTCTCCAGCACGGGGGCGACAAACCCGCCGGCGGCGATGGCATGCTGCAATTGTGGCAGGCTGAGGAAGCGATTGACATGATCACACTCGTCAACCGTGCGCCAGGCCTCACGCAGTTGCCAAAGCGACTCGGCCAAGAGAGTCGAGAACAGCAGCCGGCCGCCGGGTTTGAGCACCCGGTGCAGCTCGGCAAAGGCCTGGGCCGGTCGCTCGCACCACTGCAAGGCCAGGCTGGAGAAGACCCAGTCAAACGTCTCGTCGGCAAAGGGCAATTGCTCGGCATCGCCGCACAGCAGGCGGGCGCCGCTGCCGCGAAGGGCCGCCTGGGCCAGCATGCCGGGGGCGAGATCCAGCCCGGTCAGCTCGCTGCAACGCCCGGCCAGAGCCGGCAGAAAGAAGCCGGTGCCACAGCCCAGATCCAGCCCGCTCACCGTCAGCTCAAGGCCAACCTGCCTGTCCGGCATGCGCTCCAGCAGCGCCAGCCCCACCTCCTGCTGGAAGCGGGCGTGGGCGTCGTAGTGACGGGCGGCCGCGCCGAAACGGCGGGCAAGCTGGGCCTTGTCGACCGCCTGAAAACGCTCATGCAGCATGGGCGCCTCCTCTCTCGTCGGTGGCCTGGCAGGGACCGAGGGCATCGAGCAGCCGATCCACGTCCTCAGCGCGGTGAGCCGCGCTCAGGGTGATGCGAAGGCGCGCCGTGCCGACCGGTACAGTGGGCGGGCGGATGGCACTCACCCAGACGCCGCGCCCCCGCAACCGCTCGGCCAGTTGCAGGGCAGCACTGCTTTCCCCCACCAGCAGCGGCTGGATGGGGGTATTGCTGGCACCCAGCTGCCAGCCCAGCGCCTGCGCCCCTTGTCGGAAACGGGTGATGAGTTCACCAAGCTGGGCGCGGGCCTCGTCAGCAGCACGCACCAGCGCGATGCTCTGGCGCACGGCGCAGGCCTGGGCCGCCGGCATATGGGTGCTGTAGACGTAGTGGCGGGCGAAGTTGACCAGATACGCCACCAGCTCGCGACTGCCGCCCACAAAGGCGCCGGCCACCCCGAGCGCCTTGCCAAAGGTGCCCATCTGGATGTGCACGCTAGCCGGGTTCACCCCCTGGGCCGCCAGGGTGCCGCGCCCTTGCGGCCCCAGCACGCCGAGGCCGTGGGCATCGTCGATCATCAGCCAGTTGCCGCTCCGGGCGGCCAGTTGGCTAAGCTCGCGCCAGGGGCCCTGATCCCCGTCCATGCTGAACACCCCCTCCGAGACGATGAGCCCCCGGTTTGGCTCAAGCTGCCGCTCAAGGGCCGCCATGTCGTTGTGGCCGAAGCGCTTCATCTTGCAGGGCAGCTGACTACCCATCTCCTGCAGGGAGGCGTGGTTGAGCCTGTCCTGCCACAGTAGATGTTCCTTGCCGAGCAAGGCTTTCAGCACCGCCTGATTGGCCGAGAAGCCGCAGTTGAACAGCAGCACCGCCTCCAGCCCGAGCCACTCGGCCAGCGTCTCTTCCAGCTGTTGGTGGGCCCGGCTGTAGCCGGTCACCAGCGGCGAGGCGCCGGCCCCCGCACCATAGCGCTCGATGCCCTCCTGGAAGGCGACCTTGATGGCGGGGTGATCGGCCAGCCCCAGATAGTCGTTGGCGGAAAAGTTGAGGTAATCGCCCCCCCCAACCTTGAGGCGCCCGCCACTCGCGCCGTCGGTGGCGACGCGACTGCGCAGCAGGCCCGCCTGCTCGCGCTCGGCCAGCGCTGCGCTCAACCCGAAGGGGCCCGTTACTGCGGGGCCCGTCATGACCGCGCGGCCCCTGCACGGGGGCGAGTGGCGTCATAAAACATCTCGGCGGGCTCGCTCTGGCGGCTCACCTCGGCCAGCAGCTCCTCTTCTTGAACCTGATCCGGCTTCTGGGCCCGCTGGGCGGGGCGAATGCCGAGGCGCTTGAAGAGCTGCATGTCGCTGTTCTCGTCCGGGTTGGGGGTGGTCAGCAGCTTGCAGCCGTAGAAGATGGAGTTGGCCCCCGCCATAAAGCACATGGCCTGCATCTGCTCGTTCATCTTCTCCCGCCCGGCGGAGAGGCGCACGTGGGAGGCCGGCATCATGATGCGGGCCACGGCGATGGTGCGGATAAATTCGAACGGATCCAGATTCTCCTGGTTCTCCAGCGGCGTTCCCTTCACCTTGACCAGCATGTTGATGGGGACGCTCTCCGGGTGGCGCGGCAGGTTGGCCAGCGCCATCAAGAGGCCCGCCCGATCTTTTGCCTGCTCGCCCATGCCGACGATGCCGCCGGAGCAGACCTTCATGCCGGCGCCGCGCACGTGCTCCAGAGTATCGAGCCGGTCCTGATAGGTGCGGGTGGTGATGATGTCGCCGTAGAACTCCGGCGAGGTGTCGAGGTTGTGGTTGTAGTAGTCAAGGCCGGCGGCGCCGAGGCGCGCCGCCTGATCGGCGGTGAGCATACCCAGCGTCATGCAGGTCTCCATGCCGAGTCCGCGCACCTCCTCGATCATCCGCAGGATATAGGGCATGTCCTTCTCTTTGGGGTTGCGCCAGGCGGCCCCCATGCAGAAGCGGGACGAGCCGTTGGCCTTGGCTTCGCGGGCCCGCTCCAGCACTTTCTCCACCTCCATCAGCCGCTCGGCCTCAAGGCCGGTGTGATAACGGGCGCTCTGGGGGCAGTACTTGCAATCCTCCGGGCAGGCACCGGTCTTGATGGAGAGCAAGGTGCTCACCTGTACTTCGTTCGGATCGAAATGGGCGCGGTGCACGGTCTGGGCCCGGAACAGCAGGTCGTTGAACGGCAGGGCAAACAGGGCCTGAACCTCGGCGAGGGTCCAGTCGTGACGAAGGGCGTGAGCGCCCGCGGTGACAGCATTCATACATGGCTTCCAATTGTTATAAGTGGGATCCTGCGCCGCCTTGCTTGCAAGACCTCTTTGCAAAAGGTCCTTGCAAGAGAGAAGCGCAAAACCCGCCACCTGGCCCGGGCGAACAGGGATGCGCGCAGGGCCAAGTGGCTGAAATTGTTGGCTAGTGTAGAGAGCGGGCGTAGACTGTCAACACCGACCAGATCAAACCAATTGACAATAGAACAACAAATGACCAATCAAGAATTCGATTTGCACCATGTGTGGCACCCCTATACCTCCCTCACCCATCCCCTGCCCTGCTATGAAGTGGCCAGCGCCAGGGGAGTGACCCTCACCCTCAGCGACGGCCGCGAACTGGTGGATGGCATGAGCTCCTGGTGGGCCTGCGTGCACGGCTATCAGGTGCCCGAGCTCGATGCGGCCGCCACCACCCAACTCGGCAAGATGTCCCACGTGATGTTTGGCGGTCTGACCCACGCACCGGCGGTGGAGCTCTGCCGCAAGCTGGTAGAGATCACTCCAAAGGGGCTGGATCGGGTGTTTCTGGCGGATTCAGGCTCGGTGGCGGTGGAAGTGGCGCTCAAGATGGCCCAGCAGTACTGGCACGCCAAGGGGACGCCTCGCGCCAAGTTCGTTGCCCTGCGCGGCGGCTATCACGGCGACACCTTCGGCGCCATGAGCGTGTGCGACCCGGATGGCGGCATGCACGAGCTCTACCAAGGCTTCCTGCCCGAGCACCATTTCGTCGAAGCCCCCAGCTGCCGTTTCCACGCCGAGTGGGACGAGCGTTGCGTGGTGGAGCTGGCGACGCTCATGGCGGACCATCACGAGGAAATCGCCGCCATCGTGCTCGAACCAATCGTGCAGGGCGCCGGCGGTATGCGCTTCTACCATCCCCGCTACCTGCAGTGGGTGCGCGCCCTGTGCGACGAGTTCGGCGTGCTCTTGATTGCCGACGAGATAGCCACCGGCTTTGGCCGCACCGGCCAGCTGTTTGCCTGCGACTGGGCCGGCATCAGCCCCGACATCATGTGTCTGGGCAAGGCGCTCACCGGCGGCTACCTGACGCTCTCGGCCACACTCACTACCGAGCATGTGGCTCGCACCGTGTGTTATGGGAAGGCCGGCGTCTTCATGCATGGGCCGACCTTTATGGGCAATCCGCTGGCCTGCGCGGTGGCCAACGCCTCCATCGAACTGCTGCTGGCCTCGCCTTGGGCTGAGCGGGTGCGCGCCATCGAGCATCAGCTGCGCACCGAGCTGGTAGCGCTGACCCTGCATCCGGCGGTGGCCGACGTGCGGGTGCTCGGCGCCATCGGGGTGGTGGAGATGAAGGAGCGGGTGGACGTGGCGCGCATCCAGCGCAAGTTTGTGGAGCTGGGCGCCTGGATCCGCCCCTTTGGCAAGCTCATCTACCTGATGCCCCCCTTCGTCATCAGCCCGGCACAGTTGACCGTGCTGACCGGCGCCATCGCCGCCGCCATCCACAGCGGCGAGTTCTGAGCCAACAGCGCAGACCCTGCCGCTCAGGCAGGGTCTTTTGAATCTTTTTCATCAGAATGTGAGCAAGACACCAGACCCGGGCAGCCAAGACGCGTAGACTGCGCGGGTTTTACCCAACAGATGTACCGTTCCCATGCGCCTCTCCATTGCTGCCAAAATCAACTTCTTCCTGCTGTTCATCTTCTCCATGGTGCTGGTGTTTTCCGCGGCCTATCAGGCGGTGCGCGAGCGCGACCTCATTCTGACCCTCATCAAGGAGCAGAGCCGCGAGCAGACCGAAGCCTATTTCGATGGGCTCAACATGCTGATGCTGACCGGCAAGATGGAAGCCCGCGATACCCTGCGCGACAAGTTTCTCGAACACGCTCACGTGGAGGATGCCCGCATCGTGCGCAGCGAGGCGGTGAGCAAGCAGTACGGGGCCGGCCGCGAGCACGAGCAGTCCAAGGACAGGTTCGACGAGCTGGCACTGGCGGGTAAAGGGAGCCTGGAGGTGGTACACGACGGCATGCACAGCAAGCTGGTGGTGACCCGCCCACTGCTGGCCAAGAAGGATTTTCGCGGCACCGATTGCACCAGCTGCCACCAGGTGCCGGAGAATACCGTGCTGGGAGCGGTGCGCTTTGATTACTCCCTCGACACCCTGTTTACCCGGGTCGAGCAGAACATTCTCACCTCGGCCCTGAGCCTCACCGTCATCTTCGGGCTGGGGCTGCTGCTCACCCTCTGGGTCATCCGTACCTGGATCGTCCGCCCCCTCAACCAGCTGACCCGCTCCATGGAGGAGGCCACCGATCTGCACGACTTCGGCCACCGGCTGGAAGGGGATGAAGGGGACGAGATTGGTCGGGTGGCGCTCGCCTACAACCAGATGCTCGACAGCGTGGAGCGTCAGCTCGGCAAACGGCCCGTCGCGCCGATGGAGGGGAGCGAGCAGAAGGCGACAGAGAGAAGAAAAGAGGGCTAGCCCAGGTAGTAGAACAGCAGACTGGCGATCAGGATCAGCAGCAAGATGGTCAGGTGCACCCGCCCCGTGTCCTCCTGCCGCCGGCAGCGTCGGCGCTCCGCCAGCAGCACCGCCAGGGTCAGCAGGCAGCATCCCCAGAGCCCGTGCAGCAGCCAGGGGGTGAGCTGGGGATCCCAGCTCTGGCGCACCTTGATCCCGCCATAGACCAGAAAACCGTAGGCCACCTCTGGCCGGGCGAAGTGGTAGAGGGAGAGCAGCACGATAAAGCCGCCCCAGCAGAGGATCACCAGCCCCCGCAACACCCGTGTCAGCCCGTCCGGCCCCCGTCGCCGCTCTTTCACGTCCATCCCCCGTTCCGCTGGCCCGCCAATGAAGTGATTGGCGCCGAAATCCCCCCCAGAGTCCGACATTTTTGCTTGTTTATCAAACCTGCGCGGGTAAGATGAACGGCTTAGTCTGCCATGGTGGGCCATCTGTGCCCGGGCCAGACCCCTAGTGTTGCAAATAGCGCTGCAAGAACAAGCTGGAGACAATATTTCGATGACGCACGCATCCGTAGTAGATGTGCTGGCCGGTAAGTATTCGGTCGGCACCACCCTGACAGTGAAAGGGTGGATCCGGACCCGCCGTGATTCCAAGGCGGGGATCTCATTTTTGGCCGTTTCCGATGGCTCCTGTTTCCATCCGGTACAGGCCGTCGTCCCCAATACCCTGGCCAATTACGAGAATGAAGTGCAGCGTCTGACCACAGCTTGCTCCGTCGAAGTGACCGGCACCGTGGTCGAGTCCCAGGGCAGCGGCCAGGCGTTCGAACTGCAGGCCACCGAGGTCAAGGTGGTGGGCTGGGTCGAAGATCCGGACACCTACCCCATGTCCGCCAAGCGCCACAGCATCGAGTATCTGCGCGAGCAGGGCCACCTGCGTGCCCGCACCAACATCGTCGGTGCCGTGACCCGGGTACGCAACTGCCTCTCCCAGGCCATTCACCGCTTCTTCCACGAACAGGGCTACCTCTGGATCGCGGCCCCGCTCATCACCGCCTCCGACACCGAAGGGGCCGGCGAGATGTTCCGCGTCTCCACCCTGGATCTGGAAAACCTGCCGCGCACCCCGCAAGGCAAGGTGGACTACGACAAGGACTTCTTCGGCAAGGAGACCTTCCTGACCGTATCCGGCCAGCTGAACGTCGAGACCTATGCCTGCGCCCTGTCCAAGGTCTACACCTTCGGGCCGACCTTCCGCGCCGAAAACTCCAACACCAGCCGCCACCTGGCCGAGTTCTGGATGGTCGAGCCGGAAGTGGCCTTCGCCGACCTGGAAGACAACGCCGCGCTGGCCGAAGCCATGCTGAAGTACGTCTTCAACGCCGTGCTGAGCGAGCGCCGCGACGATCTGGAGTTCTTCGCCCAGCACGTGGACAAGGACGCCATCGGCCGCCTCGAGCGCTTCGTCGCCTCCGACTTCGCCCAGATTGACTACACAGACGCCATCGAAGTGCTGAAGAACTGTGGCAAGAGCTTCGAGTTTCCGGTCTCCTGGGGTATCGATCTCTCTTCCGAGCACGAGCGCTACCTGGCCGAAGAGCACTTCAAGTCACCGGTAGTAGTGAAGAACTACCCGAAAGACATCAAGGCCTTCTACATGCGCCTCAACGACGACGGCAAGACCGTTGCCGCCATGGACGTACTGGCTCCGGGCATCGGTGAGATCATCGGCGGCTCCCAGCGTGAAGAGCGTCTCGAGGTGCTGGATGCCCGTCTGGCCGAGATGGGCCTGAACAAGGAAGACTACTGGTGGTACCGCGACCTGCGCCGCTACGGCACTGTGCCGCACTCCGGTTTCGGTCTGGGCTTCGAGCGTCTGGTGGTCTACGTGACCGGCATGGGCAACGTGCGCGACGTGATCCCCTTCCCACGTACCCCACGCACCGCCGAGTTCTGATTACGGGACTTTGCCGACAAAGCCGACCTCAGGGTCGGCTTTTTGTTGCCCGCTCCCCTGCCACCGGCTTGTCTTGGCCACAATTAATCACTTTTTTTGCAACAAACCGCTCCCCTCGCCTTTTTATCCTGCTACCCTGCCCGCCTTCAAGCTCCATACGATGCCACCTGTTAGCCATAAAATAACAAAAGGGTTAATACGTGGTTTTTATGGCGTTAAATCAAAAAGCGATGAGTTATTGAAGTACCTCAAATTTTTGCCCCCTTGTGGCAGGCAGAATAACCACTAACCCTTTAGGGCTAAATAAAAAACAGACAATCCCGGTCCATGCGCCCAACACAGCACTTACATGGATTAAATAACGCGAGGTAATGGAATGATCTTGATGGAATTTTTGGTGGTACTCGGCTGCTTGCTGCTGGGTACCCGGTTTGGCGGCATGGGGCTGGGTCTCATCAGCGGCATCGGTCTGTTCCTGCTGACCTTCGTGTTCGGTCTGGTGCCGGGCGAACCGCCGGTGCAGGTGATGCTGACCATACTGGCGGTGATCGGTTGTGCCGCCACCCTGCAGACCGCCGGCGGTCTCAACCTGATGATGCAGGTGGCAGAGCGTCTGCTGCGCCGTCACCCCCAATACATCACCATACTGGCGCCGCTCACCACCTGGACCCTCACCTTCCTGTGCGGCACTGGCCACGTGGTCTACACAATGTTCCCCATCATCGCCGACATCGCGCTGCAGAAGAACATCCGTCCCGAGCGCCCGATGGCGGTGGCCTCCGTCGCCTCCCAGATGGCCATCTGCGCCTCGCCGGTCTCGGTAGCCGTGGTCTCCATGGTCTCCATCCTGGCGGCCGGTCACGGCATCGGTCAGGCCTACGGTCTGCTCGACATCCTGATGATCGCCATCCCCTCCTCCCTGACCGGCGTCATCGTCGCGGCCCTCTGGAGCCTGCGCCGCGGCAAGGATCTGGACAAGGACGAGGAGTTCCAGGCCAAGATCCAGGATCCGGAGCAGCGTGCCTTCATCTACGGCGGCGGTGAAACCCTGCTCAACACCAAGTTCCCGAAAGAGGCCTACTGGTCTACCTGGATCTTCTTCGCCGCCATCGCTGCCGTGGTACTGCTGGGGGCCAACGAAGGTCTGCGTCCGGTCTTCACCATCAAGGACAAAACCGGCCCGCTCTCCATGAACCTGGTGATCCAGATGATGATGCTGATCGCCGGCGCCATCATACTGATGCGCTGCAAGGTCAAGCCGGGCGAGATCGCCAACGGCGCCGTCTTCAAGGCGGGCATGGTCGCCATCTTCTCCGTGTTCGGGGTCGCCTGGATGAGCGAAACCTTCTTCCAGGCCCACATGCCGCTGCTCAAAGAGACCCTGGCCCACGTGGTACAGGCCCAGCCCTGGACCTACGCCCTGGTACTGTTCCTCATCTCCAAGCTGGTAAACAGCCAGGCCGCGGCGCTGACTGCCATCGCCCCCATGGGGCTGGCGCTGGGGGTCGAACCCAAGCTGCTGATCGCCTTCCTGCCGGCGAGCTACGGCTACTTCGTGCTGCCGACCTACCCGAGCGATCTGGCCTGTATCGGTTTCGACCGCTCCGGCACCACCCGCATCGGCAAGTTCATCATCAACCACAGCTTCATCATCCCGGGGCTGATCGGGGTGGTGACCTCCTGCTCGCTGGGCTTTATCCTGACCAGCATCCTGCTCTGACGGAGTCACACCGCGCAATCCGTTCCACAGGCCCCCGCTCGGGGGCCTGTGCTTTTCGCTCACCTTCCCGCTTTGCCAACCGCCCGCACTCTGGGTAGCATGACCCCTCTTTTTCTTGCGGAATCTCCCCCATGTCTCGCGTCATCGTGCTCTGGAGCGGCGGCAAGGATGCCATGCAGGCGCTCTGCCATGCCCGTGAAGCGGGTCATCAGGTGGTGGCACTGGCCACCTTCGCGCCCCCTTCGCCCCGCTTCCTCGCCCATCCTCTGTCACAAGTGCGTCGACAGGCAGCGGCCCTCGGGCTGCCCCATCGGCTGGTCACCATAGAGGCGCCGTTCGATCTCGGTTATGAGCGGGCACTGGTAAAGCTCAAGAAGGAGTGGCAACTGGATGGGGTCGTCACCGGCGATATCGACAGCGTGGGCGGCGCACCAAACTGGATCCGCGAGCGTTGCCGCTCGCTTGGCCTCACCGTCCACACCCCGCTCTGGCAACAGAGCCGCGACGACTTGCTGGCAGATCTGCTGGCCCGCGGCATCGTCGCCCATCTATCCTGTGTCGATACCGATGTGCTGCCCCCCGAGTGGGTGGGGCGGGTACTGGACAAGGGAGCCCTCACCGAGCTGCAGCAGCTGGCGGCCACCCGGGGCTTCGATGCCTGCGGCGAACAGGGGGAGTACCACACCATGGTGACCGACGGCCCGGGTTTTACAGCTCCGCTGGTGCTCGGCCGCTGGCAGGTCGCCCGTCAGGAGCAGCTCGCCTATCTGCTGGAGGGTGAGGAGTAGCACGCAGTTCCGTTCGACCGGTCTGCACCGGCACAACAGATAAAAAACGGGAGGCGATGGCCTCCCGTTTTGCTCTTCATGCTGCCTATCTTGCCAGCTTGCCCAACACCCGCTGCAACAGGCGGATGCGCGGCGCTATGCTCTCCAGCAGCAGGAACTCAGCCTCCGAGTGGAAGCCGCCGCCCATGGGGCCGAAGCCATCCAGCGACGGCACGCCCGCCGCGGCGGTGAAGTTGGCATCCGAGCCGCCGCCGGCCTCCAGCCAGTTGAAGGAGATCCCCTCCTCTTTCGCTGCCGCCTCCACCAGTGCCATCAACGCCTCGGTGTCGCCGCTCGGGCGCATCGCCGGCTTGAAGCTTTGGCGATCCACCTTGACCCGGCAACCGGCGAGGAAGGGGTTGTTGGCCATGAAGGTGAGCCGCTCGTGCACGGCGGCCGCTTCGTCATTGTTCCAGAAGCGCAGGTCAACGATCGCCTCGGCAAAGTCTGGCACCACGTTGACGCCAGTCCCTCCCTGCACCACCCCCACGTTCATGGTGGTGCCGGTGTCGAGGTTGACCTGCTGGTTGATGGCGAGCACCCAGTGGGCCAGCTCGGTAATGGCGGAGATCCCCTCGCTCAGCGCCGAGCCGGCGTGGGAAGCCTTGCCGTGGAAGGTGATGCGGTACTTGGCATTGCCCTTGCGGGCGCTGATGAGATCCCCGTTCGGGCGCGCCGCTTCGGCGACCAGCACGCAACCGCTCTGCTTGGCTTTTTCCACCAGCCACTCTTTGGACCAAGGGGAGCCTATCTCCTCGTCACAGTTGCAGCAGACCAGCACCTTGAGCCTGACCAGCACGGCCGGGTCCATCCCTTTGAGGGCATACCAGGTGGAGAGCAGGCCGCTCTTCATGTCCGACACACCGGGGCCAAAAGCCTGATTGCCTTCCACTTTCAGCGGGCGCTTGGCCGCCGTGCCCTCGGGGAAGACGGTGTCCATGTGGCCCACCAGCATCACATCGTAGTGATCCGCCCCCGGCGCATTGGTTGCCTCGAGGCAGGGGCCGCACTCGGCGGCAAACTGGTGGCGGGTCACCTGCCAGCCGATGGCCTCATATTTCTCGGTCATGATGTCGGCCACCGTCGCCACCCCGGCCGGGGTGCGGGTACCGCAATCGAGGTTGATGAGGGGGGCCAGATCCGCCAGGTAGGCGTCCAGAGAAAAAGCGTTGCGAGAGTCTGTCATTGTCATCTCCTGGGACGGGAGGGCACGCCTCCCGTCCGACAGCCGAGTGAAAGGGGCGAACGACCCGTGCCGTCCGCCACCCGCTTACATAAACAGCAGATAGTTGAGGGTCAGCGCGGTCACCAGGGCGCCAGCCATGGGCACACAGGTGCGCTTGACCACCACGAAGGGGGAGACCTTGGCGATGCCCGCACTGGCGATCAGCACAGCCGCGATGGGGGAGACGGTGCGCCCTATGCTGGAGGCGAGCTGCATCGGCAACAGCATGGTCACCGCCGGCACCCCGAACTTGGCCGCCACCGCGGGGGCCAGGGTCGAGAAGCTCAGGAACGCCGCGTTGCCCGAGCCCATGATGACCGCCGCCACCATGATGAGTCCCACCATCACCAGGGTCATCAGGCCACTGCCGATGCCGGCATTGCTGGCAGAGTGCAGCAGGGTGTCGATGGCGCCGATGGCCTTGAGGGATTCGGCAAACAGCTCGGCACAGACGATGAGCGCCACCACGGGGCCGAATACCTTGCCCATGCCGTCGAGGAAGCTGGAGAGCCCGGCGAAGGCGGTGCGCACCGAGCGGGTACGCAGCAGCTCGCACAGCATGCCGATAAAGACCGACAGCAGCATGGCCACTTCCACGCTGACGCTGATGGTGGTCACCAGCAGCTTGGAGAAAGTCATCATCAGCACGAAGGGGATGATGGGCAGCAGGGCATACCAGGTGGGCGCCGCTACCGCGTCGGTGCCCTTCTCGTCCAGCTCGGCGTGCTCGCCCCGATGCAACGCAGGATCCCAGCCATCCTTGCGGTCACAGTGCCGCTGCCAGAAGAAGTGCAGCACCATGGTCACCAGCAGCATGGGGGCCACCAGCCAGATCTGATAGTCGACGAAGTAGCTGGTGGGATCCATACCGGATTGGCCGGCGGAGAAGATGGCGTTGGTCTGGGTCGGGCCGATTTCGAACGCCTGGGAGGTGGCGATGACGCCGCAGGCGGAGGCCGGGCTGATGCCGAGGTTTCGCATCACCGGATACATGGTGACCATCAACAGCAGGCCAAGGCCGGTGGCAGAGGTGACGAACAGGGAGACGAAGACCGCCACCAGGTAGCAGATGGCCAGCATCAGGTAGCTGGACTGGATACCCGCCACCGGTTTGACCGCCACCCGCACCAGCGCCTGGGAGGCGCCGATATGGGACATGTAGGTGGCAAAGCCGGCCACCGCCATGATGGTGAGGCCGAGCCCCGCCGCCCGGTAGGAGAAGATCCCCTTGAACACCTCGAACAGGTCGAACAGGGCGAAGCCGGTGCTCTTGTCGGCGGGCAGAATGGGGTGCAATCCCAGCCAGTAGGCGACGGTGAAGATGGCCATGCCGGCCAGTGCCAGCACCGCCTGCGGGTTGTAATCCTTGACGATGCCGTAGACCACGGCCAGCAGGACGAGCAAGACGAAGACGAGTTCCAAATATTCACTCCTGATAAAGTTATCGAGGAGCGAAATCTAGTGGTCTGACCGCGCTTTCCCATTGATCCCCGTCAAGAAAGATGGCTTGACCGTATTCCAATGAAACAAAATGCTACACACCTAACAAAAAACAGCAATTTAAACTAAAGGCAAACCTTTAGAATCCCTTTGCCACGCGTTCTGGCGAATAACCTCAGGCTTTTTTGCTTTGGATCAACGTCAGGGGCCAGTGAACTGGCCAAGATGCGCAACGACACACAGAGACCGTTTCGCGCCGGAGAGAGTTATGACAGACCGAGCCACCGCAGGCATGACGACCTGCGACTACAAGCTATGGGACATCCTCGTCGAGTCTGCAAAGGAACGCACCACCATTCGTTACTCCAAGCTGGCCAGGCAGGCCGGGCTGGAGAATTGCCAGGATGAGCTGCGCACCCTGTTGCAACGCATCCGCATGTACTGCACCGAGCACCAGTTGCCGATCCTCTCCGCCATCGTGGTGGACGATGTGGGCAAATATACCGGCCTCTCCTCCAGTCTGCCGGACGCCCCCTGGGAGCGGGCCAAGGTGTTTGACTACCAGTGGCCGGTTGCGCCCTGAGTGCTCAGCCCCTCACCATAACGCGCCCACCGGCGCGTTTTGTACTTCTTCGGGCTCCATTTTCCTGAACCGCAGGCAAAAAAAACCCGCCGAGACGGCGGGTACTAAGCAAGCAACGCTCTGGATGACCAGAGTAAAGAGTTCAGGCTGTCGAATCTTGCCACCTCCGGCACCACGCGAAAGAGGTAACAGGACAACATGGGTTTGCATAAATCGCTGATTTATCCAAGCTTCATGCTGACCATCGACGGGAAATGAGACTAAAGTGAAGGCCCTGCTTAAGGAAATGATTTATTAGTATTCCATTATGCACAGAATGAATTTACGAGGCGTCGACCTCAACCTGCTGGTGGTGCTCAAGGCACTGCTGGAAGAGCGCAACACCACCAAGGCCGCCGAACGGCTCGCCATGAGCCAGCCGGCCGTCAGTCGGGCACTGGCCCGCTTGCGTCTGCTCTATGACGATCCCCTGCTGATCCGCACTCCCCAGGGCATGGAACCCACCGCCCGGGCAGAGGCCTTGCTGCTGCCGCTGCGGGAGATCCTGCGCGACATCGAGCAGACCTTCAGCCCACCAGAGCAGCTCGACCCCGCCCAGTTCGAGGGGGTGCTGCGCATCGGGGCCCACACCTATGTGGAGTACGTGATGATGCCGAGCCTGCTGGCCCGGCTGCAGCAGCAGGCGCCCAACCTGCGCATCCACATGGTGCCGCTCAATGCGGACTACGAGAGCCAGCTCGACGAAGGGGTCATCAGCATGGTGATCAGCAAGCAGGACGAGGTGCCCGGTCGTTTTCGCCGCATCCCGCTGTTCGAAGACAAGCTGATCTGCGCCGCCCATCGCAGCCATCCGCTGCAGGGCCAGGTGCTGTGCATCGAATCCTTCGCCCAGGCCCAGCACCTGCTGGTCGCCCCCCGCGGCAGCGAAGGGGGCATCGTCGATGATCTGCTGGCCGCCCACGGCATGACCCGACACACCCCCTTGATAGTACAAAGTTTTCTGGCGGCCCCCTTCATCCTGCCCTGCGCGCCTCTGCTGCTCACCTCCCCCGCCCGGGTGCTGCGTCCGCTGATGCCGCTGCTGGATCTGGTGGAGTACGAGACCCGCTTCGCCCTGCCCACCTTCGAGGTGAGCCTCATTCGCCATCGTCGCGACGACAACAACGCCATGCTCAACTGGTTCGAATCCGAACTGCACCTCTGGTGTCGCACCCAGAGCGAACTCTGATACCCGCCGGCGCGTCCCGCGCCGGGTACTTTTCCCCTCCTCCCAGGCCCGACCAGCGCCTCGCCTCACTTCCCCCATGCGCATCGGCGTTGCCTTGGGATCGCCACAATGCCAGAATCGGGCCTCTTCTTGATTTCCCGTTTCAGGACTCAAGTTTCGGCTTTCCGGGCCCATGCCCGCAGACAAAGGACTCCCCATGGCCACCACTCTCTATGGCATCAAGAACTGCGACACCATCAAGAAAGCCCGCAAGTGGCTGGAGCAGGCCGGCATCGACTACCGCTTTCACGACCACAGGGCCGACGGTCTGAACCCGGCCGACCTCGACCGCTGGCTGGACCAGCTCGGCTGGGAGGCGCTGCTCAACAGCCGCGGCACCACCTTTCGCGCCCTGCCGGAGGAGGCCAAACAGGGGCTCGACACCGCCAAGGCCCGCGCCCTCTTGCTGGAGCACCCGGCCATGATCAAGCGCCCGCTGCTGGACCAAGACGGCGAGCTGACTCTGGGCTTCAAGGCCGATCACTACCAATCCCTCTTCTCTCGTTAAGGAAAAACGATGTCGGATGTCATCGCACTGGCCAAGGATCTGATCCGCCGCCCCTCCGTTACCCCGCAGGATGAAGGGTGTCAGACCCTGATGGCGGAGCGCCTCGCCAAGCTCGGCTTCGTCATCGAGCCCATGGTGTTCGAAGACACCACCAACCTCTGGGCTCGCCGCGGCAGCGAGGGGCCGCTGTTCTGCTTCGCCGGCCACACCGACGTGGTGCCCGCCGGCCCGCTGGACAAATGGCACACCCCGCCGTTCGAGCCGACCATCCAGGATGGCGTGCTGTACGGGCGCGGCGCCGCCGACATGAAGGGCTCGCTGGCCGCCATGGTGGTGGCGGTCGAGCGCTTCGTGGCCGAGCATCCGGATCACGCAGGGTCGATTGCCTTCCTCATCACCTCCGACGAGGAGGGGCCCTTCATCAACGGTACCACCCGGGTGATCGACACTCTGGAGGCCCGTAACGAGAAGATCCGCTGGTGCATCGTCGGCGAGCCCTCCTCCACCGCCGTGGTGGGGGACGTGGTGAAGAACGGCCGGCGCGGCTCTATCACCGGCGATCTGCTGGTGCGCGGGGTGCAGGGCCACGTCGCCTATCCCCATCTGGCGGACAACCCGATCCACAAGGCGGCCCCGGCGCTGGCCGAGCTCGCCGCCATCGAATGGGATCAGGGCAACGCCTACTTCCCCCCCACCAGCTTCCAGATCGCCAACATCCAGGCGGGCACCGGCGCCTCCAACGTCATTCCCGGCGAACTGCACGTCCAGTTCAACTTCCGCTTCAGCACCGAGCTCACCGATGCCGCGATCCGCGAGCGGGTCGAAGCCCTGCTCGAGCGGCACGGTCTGGATTACCAGATCAAGTGGACCCTCTCCGGCCAGCCCTTCCTCACCGACACCGGCAAGCTGCTGGCGGCGGCGGTCTCTGCCATCGAGGCGGTGAACGGCCAGCAGCCGGCCCTGCTCACCACCGGCGGCACCTCGGACGGGCGCTTTATCGCCCCCACCGGCGCCGAAGTGATCGAGCTGGGCCCGGTCAACGCCACCATTCACAAGGTGAATGAGTGCGTGAAGGCGGACGACCTGGATCTCTTGGCTGACATGTACCAAGGGGTGCTCGCGAGGTTGCTGGCATGACCCAGGATCAGCTACTGGGCCAGGATGAGGGTCACCTCATCCTGGTGGGGCAAGGCCCGCACCGGCTGACGGCCGCCACCGCGGCGGCCTTCAACGACATGCAGGTGGCCGCCGCCCACGCCGGCTTCAACCTGCAGCCCGCCTCCAGCTGGCGGGGCTTCGAGCGCCAGCTCGCCATCTGGAACGGCAAGTGGCGCGGCGAGCGGCCGTTGCTCGATACCCATAGCCAGCCCATCGACGCCCTGCAACTGAGCGACGAGGAGCGGCTGCACGCCATCCTGCACTGGAGCGCCCTGCCCGGCACCAGCCGCCACCACTGGGGCACCGATCTCGACATCTACGACCCGGACTGCCTGCCCGCCGGCACCAGGCTGGCGCTGGAGCCTTGGGAGTATGAAGAGGGAGGCTGGTTTGCCGACTTGAGCGAGTGGCTGGAGGATCGCATGAACGACTTCGGCTTCTTCCTGCCCTATGCCAAGCCGGCCGGTGCCGGCAGCGGCGTCGCCTACGAGCCCTGGCACCTCAGCTTTGCGCCTGAGTCCCGCGAGCAGCGGCTCGACCCGGCCGCGCTGGCACTTTGCCTGCAACAGGCGGATATTGAAGGCAAGGCGACCATACTGGCCAACCTCGACGAGATCCTGGCCCGCTATGTCACCCTGGCCACCGACGAAAGGAGTAGCACATGAACCTCTGGCTCTGGATAGGCTTGCCCCTGCTCTTCCTGCTCGGCCTGTTTCTCAACGCCATCAAGGACATGAAGCGACTGGAGAAAGAGCTGCCCCGCTACAAGGACAAGATCCGGGAAGTGAAGGACGACGAGGACGACTGACGACCTCCGTCGGCAGGGGCCCGGCGTGGCCCCTGCCGTTTGCTGCCCGCTGCGGCGCTCATCTTCCCTCCTGTGTCCGTTTTGTGAACATCATCACGTTGCCGACCTCTCTGATCACCCCGCTGACCCCCTTTTGATGGCCAGAACCCTTCGCAGCAATCGCACTGAAAATGTAAAAAAGTGCAAATAAATGCACAATTAAGCCACACGTAGCCGGTCAAACTGCATATAATGTGCCTGATTTGCATTTTGACAGAAGGAGTTCGCCATTGGATGCCGTCACCATCAACAGTTTCTTCCTCGTCGCGGCCTTGTTGGTGGGTGCCAGTGTCCTGTTGAGCGCGCTCTCCTCCCGTCTCGGTATCCCCATCCTGGTGATCTTCCTCGCCGTCGGCATGCTGGCCGGTGAGGACGGCCCCGGTGGCATCCACTTCGCCGACTACTCCATCGCCTACCTGGTGGGCAACCTGGCGCTCGCCATCATCTTGCTGGACGGCGGCATGCGCACCCGGGTCTCCTCGTTTCGAGTCGCGCTCTGGCCCGCCCTGTCGCTGGCGACGGTCGGGGTAGCCATCACCACCGGCCTGACGGGCCTTGCCGCCGCCTGGCTGTTTGACCTCAACCTGCTGCAGGGGATGCTGATCGGCGCCATCGTCGGCTCCACCGATGCGGCGGCGGTCTTCTCCCTGCTCGGCGGGCGCAGCCTCAACGAGCGGGTCAGCGCCACCCTGGAGATAGAGTCAGGCAGCAACGATCCCATGGCGGTGTTTCTTACCGTCACCCTGATCGAGGTGCTGGCCACCGCTCAGCAGGGGCTGGATGGCGGCTTTCTGCTGCTGCAACTGCTCAAGCAGTTCGGGCTGGGAGCCGGCATCGGCCTTGGCGCCGGCTGGCTGCTGTGGAAGCTCATCAACAGCGCCCGGCTGGCCCCCGGCCTCTACCCGCTGCTGACCGTCAGCGGCGGCCTGCTCATCTTCGCCCTCACCACGGCGGTAGGCGGCAGCGGCATCCTGGCCATCTACCTCACCGGCCTCTTGCTCGGCAACCTCTCCCTGCGCAGCCGCAGCACCACCCTGTCGGTGCTGGACGGCCTCACCTGGCTCAGCCAGATAGGCATGTTCCTGGTGCTGGGGCTGCTCGCTTCCCCCCACAAGTTGCTGCCCATCGCCCTGCCGGCGCTGGCGCTGGCCATGTGGATGATCCTGTTCGCCCGCCCCATCTCGGTCTGGATAGGCCTGCTGCCGTTCAAGAACTTCGCCCCCCGAGAGCGCTGGTTCATCTCCTGGGTGGGCCTGCGCGGTGCGGTGCCGATCATTCTGGCGGTGTTCCCCATGATGGCGGGGCTGCCCAACGCCCAGCTCTACTTCAATGTCGCCTTCTTCGTGGTGCTGGTCTCGCTGATCCTGCAGGGCAGCTCGCTGCCGCTGGCCTCCCGCCTCGCCCGGGTCGAAGTGCCGGCGCCCCCCTCGCCCATCAACCGCTCCGGGCTCGAGATCGATCTCGACAGCCAGTGGGAGACCTTCGTCTATCGCCTGAGCGACGAGAAGTGGTGCATCGGCTCGCCGCTGCGGGATCTGCGCATGCCCAAGGGCACCCGCATCTGCGCCCTGTTCCGCGAGCAGGAGCTGCTGCACCCCTCGGGCAGTACCTGTCTGCAATCCGACGACATCCTCTGCGTCATCGGCCACGAGCGCGACCTGCCGGCCCTCGGCCAGCTGTTCAGCCAAGCGCCGGAGCAGGATCTGGGCCCGCGCTTCTTCGGCGACTTCCTGCTGGAGGCGGCCGCCAAGCTGGTGGATCTGGCACCGCTGTACGGGCTGGATGTGAGCGAGGTGGCGGATCAGACCCTTGGCCATTTTATTGCACAACAGTTGGGCGATAATCTGGTGGTCGGCGACCACGTCGAATGGCAGGGGCTGATCTGGACCGTGGCCGAAATGGAAGAGGGTGAACCCCGCAAGATAGGGGTGCGTTTTCTGGAAGAAGATCCGGTCTGATCGCCGTCTGCCTCGTCCTCTGCGAGAAGGGAGTTATCTATGCCTTACCAAACCCTGTTGTCCGGCCTGCAACCCCCTTCGCCCAACCTGGGGGTGATCGAGGGCTTCTTTGGCAAGGGCTGGAGCTGGGAAGCCCGCGCCCGCTACGCCCAGTGGCTGCCCCGCCACGGTTACGGCTTCTATCTCTATGCCCCGAAAGAGGATGGCTATCTGCGCAAGCACTGGGCCAAGCCCTGGCCTGCCGCCCAGCTCGAGGCACTGCGCCAGCTCGCCCGCCAGTGCCGCGACAACGGCCTCGCCTTCGGGGTGGGGCTGAGCCCCATGGGTGCCCACCACGACTATGCCCGCCAGCGACCGGCCCTGCTGGAGAAGGTGCGGCTCATCGAGGAGGAGCTCAAGCCCGACATCCTGGCGATCCTGTTTGACGACATGAAGGGGGATACCCCGGATCTCGCCCACTGGCAGCTCACCATCGCCCACGACATCGCGGCCCATACCAGTGCCGGCCGGCTGCTGTTCTGCCCCAGCTACTACAGCACGGACCCTGTGCTGGAGAAGGTGTTCGGCGCCATGCCCCCCCACTATCTGCAGGATCTGGGGCAGGGGCTGGATCGGCGCATCGACATCTTCTGGACCGGCTCCAAGGTCTGCTCCAGCGAGTACCCGGCGGCCCACCTGCGGCAGACGGCCGAGTGGCTGCACCGCAAGCCGTTCCTGTGGGACAACTACCCGGTCAACGACGGCAGCAAGGCCAGCAGCTTCCTGCACCTGCGCGCCTTCGAAAACCGCCCAGCGGAGTTGGCGGATCTCGTGAGCGGCCATGCGGTCAATCCCATGAAGCAGGCGGCGCTGTCGGCCCTGCCGCTGGCCACCCTGCCCATGAGCTACCGGCTCGGCAAGCAGTACGACCCGGACAAGGCGCTGCACGCCTCCCTCAACGCCACCTGCGGCCCGCAGATCTCCGCCATGATCCAGGCCGATCTGCCGCTGTTTCAGGACATAGGGCTGGCCCAGCTGACCCCTGAGCAGGTGACTCACCTCAAGGCCCGCTATCTGCCGTTTCGCGACCAATCCTGCGTCGACGAGATCCTGCGCTGGCTGGATGGCGAGTACGTGTTCGACCCGGACTGTCTCACCGACTGATCCCCACCCAGGCACATTGCCACAGGAGGCAGCATGGACGCGTCCCTGATTTACCAGAACCTGGCGGTGATCGCCGCCTTCCTGCTCATCTACAGCCTGATCGCCGGGCGCTTTGAATCCCGCCTCATCAACGGCCCCCTGCTGTTCTTGCTGATGGGATGGCTGCTGGGGCCGGGCGGCATCGAGCTGCTCTCCCTCTCCATCGACAGCGACGGCATCAAACTGCTGGCGGAGCTGACCCTGGTCATAGTGCTGTTCAGCGATGCGGCCAACACCAACTGGCAGGTGCTGCTGGCCAACCGCAGCCTGCCCATCCGGCTGCTGCTGATCGGCCTGCCGCTCACCCTGGCGGCCGGCGCCCTGTTCGGTCACTGGCTCTTCCCCGACTTGCCGCTGCTGGAGATGGCGATCCTCTCCACCATACTCGCCCCCACCGATGCGGCGCTCGGCAAGGCGGTGGTGAGCAACCCGGCGGTGCCCGCCCCCATCCGGGAGGGGCTCAACCAGGAGAGCGGCCTCAACGACGGCATCTGCGTACCCGTGCTGCTCCTGCTGCTCGCCCTCATCGCCCCCACCGAGCAGCACAGCGGCACCGGCCTGCTGGCCATCACCCTGCTGCTGGAGGAGATCGGCATCGGCCTGCTGGTGGCCTGGGGACTCACCACCTTCACCCTGCGCCTACTCAAGACCTCCTACCTCAACGGCTGGCAGCTGCCGCTCTGGCGCCAGCTCACCATGCCGGGGCTGGCCCTGCTCTGCTTCGCACTGGCCCAGACCCTGGGCGGCAGCGGCTTCATCGCCGCCTTCGTCGGCGGCCTGCTGATGGGCCGCAAACTGGGGGAGCACAAGCACGCCTACCTGGACAGCTGCGAGGGCTATGGCGATCTGCTCTCTGTGGTGATCTGGATGGTGTTCGGCGCCACCCTGATGCCCATGCTGACGGAGCTGCTGCACTGGCAATACTGGCTCTATGCCGCCGCCAGCCTCACCCTGCTGCGCATGGTGCCGGTCTGGCTGAGCCTGCTCGGCACCGGCCTCAAGCTTGAACTCAAGCTCTTCATCGGCTGGTTCGGGCCGCGGGGGCTGGCCAGCATCGTCTTTGCGGTGATGGTGCTGCAAAATGAGCCGGCCCTCCTCGGCCAGCGCCCCATCATCGCCACCGTGCTCTGCACCATCATACTGAGCGTCATCCTGCACGGTCTCACCGCCAATCCCTGGGTCGCCCGCTTCAAACCCCGTTGAGGGAGTGCCGCCAACAAAAAGCCCCGGACACTGCCCGGGGCTTTCTTTTATCGGACGCAAGGCGTCCATCTCTGCCAGAGCCCTCCCTAGGAGCTCGCGTCCTCGGCCTGCGGCCGATAGACCAGGATCCCCGGCTTGTTCTGCACATACTCCAGGAAGGGGGAGTCCACCACCTGCATCTTGCTCGAGAGGGAGGAGGCATTGCGCAGCACGGGGCCGTTCTCGCCACGGATAAAGATGCCGGTATGAGTGACGTCGAGCCCGGCCAGATCGGTGTAGATGCCAATGTAGTCCCCCTCTTCCAGCAGACTCAGGGTGTTCTCGTCGATGCTGGCGGACGGAATGTAGGTGATGTCCCGCGCCGTCACCCCCAGCCCCGGAATGTAGTGGCCGCCGTCCGCCTTCTGGTTGAGCAGCTTGGCGGTGGTCACCGCGGCGCCGCCCACCAGATGGGTCACGTCGCTCACCTTGTTGTCACCATGCACCCAGTCGGAGAAGAAGTGCTTTCTGGTCAGATAGTTGACCTCACCGTTCACGTAACGAGTGTGCATCAGGTTCTCGATGAAGTGATGCACACTCGTTGCGCGACGCAGCGACTCGACATAATCCAGATAGGTGAAGCAATCGAGCCCGCCAAAATCCACCACCAGCTTCTCCTGCACCTCGTTCGACCCCACCAGCCGGTTGGCCACATAGGGGTTGCCCAGAAACAGGCTGGAGAAGGTCTTGATCGTCTGACCCGGCGCCCCCTGCTGGCGGGCAAACAGCTCGATAAGTTGCGGCTCCTTGATGTTGTAGAAATCGAGGTTCCTCTCTTTGCCGGCAGCCGCCGCGCCGGCAAACAGGAGCAATGCAATACTGGTCAGCCTCATCATCCTTAAATCTCCTTGCTCGAAATGTTAATAAACGGACCCTGTACACCCTCTCGCAGGCGCAAGAGAATGCCATTCGAGACTGACGGCATCCCGGCCGTTTGCAAACCGGATAAATGTAAGCAAATGTGGCCAACCGCCCGCCAGTATACGAAAAAGCCCCGCATGGCGGGGCTTCTCGGCAGTAACAGACCAGCTGGCAAGTGCGGTATCAACCCAACGCCAGCCAGACCCCGACAAACAGCATGAGAGAGCCGGCGATCCGGTTCATCAGGGTGACGTTGCCGCTCTTGGCGAGGAAGTGGCGCAAGGTGCGACCGCCGCTGGCGTAGAGCAGCAGGCAGGAGAACTCGATGAGCAGGATCAGGGCCACCAGGGCGCTGATCTGGGGTGCCATCGGCTTGGCCGCGTTGATGAAGGGGGGCAGCAGGGAGACCATGAAGGCCCACCCCTTGGGGTTGGCGATGGCGGTGACGAAGCCCTGCATGGCCAGCGCCAGCGGCCGCGTCTCCTGGGCGGCCGACAGATCCGCCGGGATCGCCAGCTTGCCCTTGGCCTGCCACATCTGGATGCCGAGCCAGATAAGATAGGCGCCGCCCACGTACTTGAAGGCGGCAAACAGCGCCGGGTAGTTGAGCATGACGGCCGCCACCCCGATCACCGACAGCACAGAGACCAGGCCGACTCCGATGAGCTCGCCCCACATCATGTGCAAGGTGCGGCGCACCCCCAGACTCATGCCGAGGGTCATCGCCAGGGTCATGCACATGCCGGGGGTCACGGAGACAAAAAAGAACGTGGGAATAAACAGCGCCAAAATGGCAGGATCGATCCAGTCGGACACACAACACCTCCATGGTAACAGACCGACGATCTTGCCTATCACACTCATTTAACACAAGAAAAAACCTTTTCAAATAGCCGGTTTTGCACCTTAAAAACCTGTGACAAGCTTTGTCGCGCCTGTGTAAGATGCCGCCTTGTTTCTCTTTTGGGTCAGGATCTTTCATGTCATTGAATAATCTCTCTATCCGTCTGCAAGTACTCATCCCTCTCCTGCTCGCCAGCCTGTTGATGATCCTGATGATCGGGATCGGCAAACAGGACATCGACCGCGCCATCGACGACATGAACGAGACCACCGCCAGCGTGACCCGTCACAAGGACGACATCGCCACCCTGATCCACGCCACCTATCGGCTGCGCACCAACGCCATCTACGGCCTCTACGATCCCGCCCGCTTTGCCCAGCTGCCCAGCGAGCTCTCCGCCGCCGAGCAGGAGATAGGTGCCATCCTGGCCAGACTGGCCATCGCCGGTGCCGAGCAGGACAACAGCCGGGTCGCGGCCGCCCTGCAGGCCTACCTCGGCCACACCCGCAGCAACATGCTGCCGCTGCTGGCCGCCAAGCACCAGGGCGGCGGCGATCCTGCCGCCTATGAGCAGGCCCGCCTGCGCTTTCGCGATCTGGGGGAAGATCTCATCAAGCAGATCGATGCCATGTCCGCCCACGTCAACCAGCTGATCCTGGCTGAAATTGCCGAAGAGCAGGCTCACTACCATGCCACCCTGCTGCGCACCCTGCTGCTGATGGCGGCCAGCCTGGCCGCCGCCCTGTTTGGCGGCTGGTGGCTCTCCGGCCGCATCGTGCGCCCCATCGGTCAGCTGCAGCAGGTGATGCGCGCGGTGGCCCAGGGCCGCTTCAACGTGCGCGCCGCCGCCAACGGCAACAACGAGCTGAGCCAGCTGGCCGCCGACATCAACCAGACCCTGACCCAGCTTGGCAGCACCATCAACACCCTGACCGGCATCAGCGGCAACGTGGCCTCCGCCGCCACCGAGCTCGCCGCCGTGATGACCCAGGCAGAGGTCAATGCCCAGCAGCAGCGCGGTGAGACCGAACAGGTGGCCTCCGCCGTCACCGAGCTGGCCAGCACCGCCGACAACGTCAACCACAACGCCGCCCTGGCCGACGAGCTGGCGCGCGATGCCAACCAGCGGGTCGAAGAGGGGCTGGCACTGTTTGCCGAGAGCATCCAGGCCAACAGCCGCATGGCCAACAGTCTGGAGAGCGCCGCCTCCGTGGTGGCCAGCCTCAAGTCCCAGTCCGAGCAGATCGGCAAGGTGATCGAGGTCATTCAGGGGATTTCCGAGCAGACCAACCTGCTGGCCCTCAACGCCGCCATCGAGGCCGCCCGCGCCGGCGAAACCGGCCGCGGCTTTGCGGTGGTGGCCGACGAGGTGCGCATGCTGGCGGCCCGCACCCAGGACTCCACCAAGGAGATCCAGGCCATCATCGAGCAGCTGCAGAGCCAGTCTCTCTCCGCCAACAGCGGCGTGCAGGATACCCTGGCCATCCTGGCCCACAACCAGCAGCTCTCCGGCCAGGTGCAGGAGCTGCTGGGCGGCATCACGGAGGCGGTCAACCAGATCAACGGCGCCAACGCCCAGGTGGCCACCGCCGCCGAGGAGCAGTCCTGCGTCACCGCCGACATCAACCGCAACATCACCAACATCCACGAGATCGTGAACCAGAACGCGGCCGGTATCAGCCAGAGTGCCGCCGCCAGTCACGAACTGTCACAGCTCGCCGAGCAGCAGCGCAAACAGCTGTCCCAGTTCCAGCTGTGACGCCAACCCGCTGACCAGACAGAGAGGCCCCGCATGCGGGGCCTCTCTGTTAATGACGCTGACGACTTGTTATTGTTTTAAACGCTATTTTTTATGATCAGGCTTCATTGGGGGCTGGGCTACCTCACCAAATATGGGTATGGTAGAGGCACGTCACTCCCCCTCATGCGAGATCATCATGAAGCTGTCCTTCAAGAAACCGGCCTTCATCGGCCTCGGGCTCATCGCCCTCGTCACCGCCATCTGGCTCGACTACTACCTGCCGGAACACACCATCGCCACCATCACAGGGGTGGAGGTGAAGCGCACCGACAAGGATGGCCCCATCAGCCAGAAGAACCCGGCCGACGGCCCCACCACCGACGTCTACTACATCTATACCGAGCGTCCCGGCGAGAAGATCCGCGTGTTCCGCAACGAAGACACCGAGTGGGGCTGGCCCTTCTACTTCAAGTTCAACGCCGCCGACGTGCAGGCCAAGGCCAAGTCGATGGAGTTCGAAAAACGGCTGGCCATCATCACCTCCTACGGCTGGCGCATCAACATGTTCTCCATGTTCCCCAACGTCACCAAGATTGAGAGCACCGAGCCCGACGCTTCCACCTGGAGCTTCTTCCGCTGGTTCTGGTTCGGCATCTGGGCCCTGGTGATGGGCAAGGCTGCCATCGCCACCTGGCGCTACTTCGATCGTCTCGAGGACGAGATATGAGTGAGCCGAGCAAGACGCGCACCAGCTTCTATCGGCGGCTCTACGTGGCCTGGCTCATCAGCCAGGGCACGGATACGGTGCCGGCCATCATGGAGGCGACCGGCATGCCGCGCCGCACCGCGCAGGATACGCTCAGCGCCCTGGCCGAGCTGGACATCAGCTGCGGCTTCGAGCAGACCGAGGGGGCTCGCCATCTGCAGGGGCACTATCGCATCAGTGACTGGGGGCCCATCAATCCCGCCTGGATAAAAGCCCAACTGCCGGTTATCAAGGAGACGCTGGGTTACCCCTAAAGACATCGGCGTCACCCGTCAGTGACTGGGGGACAATCCGAACAACCCGGCCTGGATCAAGGCCCAACTGCCGGTCATCAAAGAGACGCTGGGTTATCCCTAAAGACCTGAGCATCACTCGTCAGTGACTGGGGGACAATCCGCGAAAATGAAAGAGGGCCAGCCGACAAGGCTGGCCCTCTTTCTATCTCCGCCAAGGCGTCGGCCTTGTTTCTACTCGGGGAAAGGCTCCTCCGGCAGCGACTCCTGGCTCTCGCCCCGGGTGCAGTCGATGATGGAGCGCTTGGGGTTGTTGGGATCGCGCAGCAGCAAAGGGGCCAACCCCTCGTCGTGCTTCTGTTCGTCGGAAAACTCGCTGCCGTAGGCATTGTGGGTAAGCCGGCGCGCGTTGGCGATGGGGGTATCCACGAACAGGGCGTGCACCTCGAAGGTGGAGGCCGGAATGAGAAAACCGCTGATGGGTAGGCCGTGCAACTCCTGGCGGGTCTTGTACCAGGCGAAGCCATCCGCCACCTTGTAGGGGGTGTAGTGGTTGAGCTGCGGGTGCGCCGGCTTGCCGGTCTCGCTGTCGAGATAGAGATCATCCAGCTCGCAGGTCGCCAGCCCCTGCCACATCGACTCGAACGGCGTGGCACATCCCGTCAGTTGCAACCCGGCCAACAGTGCCAGCCCTGTCTTCCACATCGCTTCGCCCCTTCTTGCAAGAGTGGAACTGCGTTCAGTCAAAGGCCCGCAGCCGCGTGACCAGCAGATCGATAAAGCCAGCCCGATCCAGCCCCAGCAGCACCAGCGCATTGGCCGGCTTACCGGTCAGACCGTAGCGATCCACCACCGTCATGCCGCTAGTATGGGTGCCGCCGGTTTCGATATCGACCCGGCACTCGACCCCGTGGAACAGCGCGGGAGCCAGCAACCAGGCAATGGTACAGGGGTCGTGCAGCGGCGCGCCAGCAAATCCCCACTTGGGATCCCGGTGGTAGATCATGAAAAAGTCGAGCAGCCCGGCCACGCACTGGGCCACCGGATTGGTGATGGCGCGTACCCGTTCGATGTCCTCGTCCATCACCTGCGCCTCGTGGGTCACGTCCAGCCCGCACATGGTGATGGGGAGCCCCGACTTGAACACCATGTCGGCCGCCTCCGGGTCCACATAAATATTGAACTCCGCCGCCGGGGTCCAGTTGCCGGCTCCCGCCGCGCCGCCCATCAGCACGATGCGGGCGATCTTGGATTTGAGCTCGGGGTGAGCCGCCAGCAGCAGGGCGATGTTGGTGAGCGGGCCGGTCGGCACCAGGGTCACGGGCTCAGGGCTCTCGCGCAGGCACTTGGCCATCAGCTCAAGGGCGGTCATGGCCACGGGGGCAAAGGCGGGATCCGGCAGTTTGGGGCCATCGAGGCCCGACTCGCCGTGGACGTTGTCGGCGATGATAAGCTCGCGAGCCAGCGGCTTGGGGGCCCCCGCCGCCACCGGAATGTCGTCACGCCCCAGCAGGGTCAGGATGCGCAGGGCGTTATTGAGGGTCTTGTCCGGCGTCTGGTTGCCGGCGCTGGTGGTGACCGCCAGCACCTTGAGCTCGGGGCTGGCCAGCGCCAGGATGAGGGCGATGGCATCATCGTGGCCGGGATCGCAATCGAGAATAACGGGCAACGCCATGGACAGGCTCCTTACAACATGACAGGGAGCCATACCTTAGCAAGCCGCGGCTGCATTAACTCTGGAAGGGGTCACAAAATGGCCCCTTCCCTGCGTTATCAAGCAGTTAGTCACAAGACGAGGGCCGCCCCTGCAGTTATTCGCCGTGCCCCGCCGGTTCGGGTATGATCCCCCTCCCTTTTCAGACCGTGCGCCCCATGTCCGCCATCATCGACACCTTCATCGCCCCGCCCTGTGCGGCCGCCATCGAGCTCCTGTTTGAGGATGAGCACCTGCTGCTCATCAACAAGCCGAGCGGCCTACTGAGCCTGTCGGGCAAGAACCCGCAGAACCTCGACTCTGTGCACCACCGGCTGGTGCAGGATTATCCCGGTTGCGCCCTGGTCCATCGCCTCGATTTTGGCACCTCGGGGATCATGCTGGTGGCCAGGAACAAGGCCATCAACGCCCTGCTCTGCCACCAGTTCAGCCAGCGCACCGTGAGCAAGGCTTACAGCGCCCTGCTGTGCGGCCACCTGGCCGAAGACGAAGGGGTGATCGACGCCCCCATCGCCAAGGATCCGGCGCTGTTTCCGCTGATGAGCATCTGCGCCGTCAGCGGCAAGCCCGCCCGCTCCCGCTATCAAGTGATTGAGCGGCTGGAGCAGCAGATTCAGGGACAAACCGTGCCGCTGACCTGGGTCAGACTGGTGCCGGAGACCGGCCGCACCCATCAGCTGCGCATCCACAGCCAGCAGCTGGGCCATCCCATCCTGGGTTGCGATCTCTATGGCGGCCTGCTGCCGCCCGGCTGCACCCAGGCGCCGCGGCTGATGCTGCACGCCAGTGAACTCGACTTTGTTCACCCGGTCAGTGGCGAGCCGATGCAGATCCGCTGTGAGGCACCCTTTGAGCAGGTGCTGGCGGCCATGACGGGGCAACAGGGGTAACGCAGAAAAGAGGGGAAAAGGAGAAGGGGAAAAGCGGTCAACGGCGGCTAAAGATAGGGGCCGCGCTTTCGCAACGGCCCCCACCCCCCACTCGGTACTCTTTGTTACAAAGAGGGCTATCAGATCAGCTTGCGGGCAGCGCCCAGCACGATCTTGATGGCATCAGATTCGGTCTTCGCCATGGTCTCGGCGTTCGGGATCTCTTGCTGGGTACGGTTCACGATGACACCGGCCACCATGCCGGCGCGCAGGCCCTGGCTGGAACACATGGTCAGTAACGTCGCGGACTCCATTTCGAAGTTCAGCACGCCCATGGATTGCCACTCTTTCATGGAACCCTGGAAGCGTTGTACCACGCGGCCGGAGAAGGTGTCGTAGCGCTCCTGACCCGGATAGAAGGTGTCAGAAGAGGCGGTAACGCCCACGTGCAGCTTGGAACCCAGCTCCTTGGCGGTGTTGACCAGCGCAGTGGTGCAGTCGAAGTCGGCCACGGCCGGGAACTCCATCGGCGCGAAGTGCAGGCTGGCACCGTCGAGGCGCACGGAGCCGGTGGTGACGATCACGTCGCCCACGTTCAGGTGCGGCTGGATGGCGCCGGTGGTGCCGATGCGCAGGAAGGTACGGATGCCCAGCTGAGCCAGCTCTTCCACCGCGATGGAGGTGGACGGGCCGCCGATACCGGTGGAGCAGATGATCACGGCCTTGCCGTCCATCTCGCCGCGCCAGGTAGTGAATTCACGATGGCTGGCCAGGTGCACCGGGTTATCCAACAGCTCTGCGATGCGCTTCACGCGCTCGGGGTCACCGGGAACGATCGCCAGGGTGGCGCCTTGCAGATCCGCTTTTTTCAAACCCAAGTGAAATACATCAGACATAGTGGACTCCTGGTTGCTCCCCACCAGCATGGTCAGGGGCAAGTTAAGGTGATTCTTTATGGTACTTTCAAGCCTTCACTCCCCTCGTCGGGGAGGCGCCAACTATGGTCGAAAGCGCTTTCCAATTCCTTGAAGCATCTCACACTTCCTTGCATTGACAGCCACAAATTCGGCGCAAAACGTTTGCTAACTTGATGAATTAATTGAAAAACGTTTTTCTGTTCGCGAACAGGCTAGCGTGCTTGTCAATCCCTGTCGCGGCCCATGTTTCCGGTACGTGATCGAGTCCATAAAGTTGCAAAGCAGATACTATTGACCCCTTTTCATCCCCCCTGACGGTGCTATGTTGGCGCCCGTATACCACTTAATGGCTAATCATACGGAGTCCATCATGGCGACATTCAAGTTCTATATTCCCGCAATCAACCTGATGGGAGCAGGCTGCCTGCAAGAGGCGGCAGCCGATATCAAGGGTTATGGCCATCGCAAGGCGCTGATCGTCACCGACAAGATCCTCAATCAGATTGGCGTGGTGGCCAAGGTGGCCGGCCTGCTGGCAGAACATGGCATTGAAAGCGCAGTTTTCGACGAAACCAAACCCAACCCGACCATGACCAACGTGGAAGCGGGCCTGGCCATGCTCGAGGCCAATGGCTGCGACTGCGTCATCTCGCTGGGGGGCGGCTCTCCCCACGACTGCGCCAAGGGGATCGCCCTGGTGGCCGCCAACGGTGGCAGCATCAAGGATTACGAAGGGGTGGATCGCTCCGCCAAGCCGCAACTGCCGCTCATCGCCATCAATACCACCGCCGGCACCGCCTCCGAGATGACCCGCTTCTGCATCATCACCGACGAGGCCCGCCACGTGAAGATGGCCATCGTCGACAAGCACGTCACCCCGCTGATGTCGGTCAACGACCCCGAGCTGATGCTGGCCAAGCCGGCCGGCCTCACCGCCGCCACCGGCATGGATGCGCTGACCCACGCCATCGAGGCTTATGTCTCCACCATCGCCACTCCGGTGACCGATGCCAGCGCCATCATGGCCATCCAGCTCATCGCCAAACACCTGCGCACCGCGGTCAACCACGGCGACGATCTGCACGCCCGCGAGCAGATGGCCTACGCCCAGTTCCTGGCCGGCATGGCCTTCAACAACGCAAGCCTGGGTTATGTGCACGCCATGGCCCACCAGCTGGGCGGTTTCTACGACCTGCCGCACGGGGTGTGCAATGCCGTGCTGCTGCCCCACGTGCAGGCCTACAACGCCCAGGTGTGCGCCGGCCGCCTGAAGGACGTGGCCCGTCACATGGGGGTGGACGTGAGCGCCATGACCGATGAGCAAGGGGCCGCCGCCGCCATTGCCGCCATCCAGCAGCTGGCCCGCGACGTCAAGATCCCGGCCGGACTAGAGCAGCTCGGCGTCAAGGCTGACGACTTCAACCTGCTGGCCGAGAACGCCCTGAAAGACGCCTGCGGCTTCACCAACCCGAAACAGGCGAGCCACGCCGAGATCGTCGCCATCTTCCGCGCCGCCATGTAAGGGGGCAATGGGCAAAAAGGGTCGCATGGCGGCCCTTTTTATTGGCTGATGGATCAATGGCTTTTTACTTCCGTAGAGGGAGCCGGTATGATTTGCCGAGCTTAAAAAGACTTGAATGGATGATCTGAACTCGATATGCGGATGAAACACCTGATTGCCGCGGCCCTGACCGCCCTCACCCTGTCCGGTTGCAGCCTGGTCTATCGCATCGATATTCCTCAGGGCAACTATGTGGAACAAAAACAGGTCGACAAACTGCGCCAGGGCATGACCCGCGAGCAGGTCGAGTTCGTGCTGGGCTCCGCCATGCTGCGCGATGGCTTTGACCCGAACACCTGGTACTACCTCTATGAATTCCAGCCGGGGCGCGGCGAAAAAGAGCGCAAGGAGCTCACCCTGACCTTCGTCAACGACAGATTGGCCACGGTCACCGGCGACTTCCCGCTGCCAGCGGCCTTCCATACCCCGCTCTGATCCCATCCACAAAACCGGCCTCGCGCCGGTTTTGTTTTAACACCGCCGGCCACCCATTCCCCCCTTGCAGAGGGCTGCCCCTCGCCCAATACTGGCCTCGATTCAATCACACAGGGAGAGCAGCATGAGCAGGATCCTGATCGCCGGAGCCACTGGCCTTATCGGCCGCGAGCTGGTGCGGCAACTGCCCGCGGAGCATGAACTGACCCTGCTCTGCCGCAAGCCCGGAGAGCCGCAGCCCGCCCACCACTGGCTGCCGGTCAATTTCGATATGCTGGCCGAGGTGAATCTGCCCGAACCGGTGGATCTCGCCTTCTGCTGCCTTGGCACCACCCGCAAGGAAGCGGGCTCCGCCGAGGCCTTTCGCCAGGTCGATCTTGACTATGTGCTGGCCTTTGCCGAGCTGGCCAGCCGCCACGGCTGCCAGCGGCTGGTGGTGGTCTCGAGCCTGGGGGCCAACCCGCACTCCCCCGCCCTCTATCCCCGTACCAAGGGGGAGATGGAGCAGGCTCTGCTGGCCCAGCCCTGGCAGCGGCTCGCCATCGTGCGCCCCGCCATGTTGCTGGGGGATCGCCAGCCACCGCGCCGCTCGGAGCAGTTTTTCCAGGCCATCTACCCCTTGCTGAAACCGCTGCTGGTCGGCAGGTTGCGCCGCTGGCGCGCCATCGAGGCCGGCCAGGTGGCCCGCGCCATGATAGCCCTCTCCCGCCAGCCCGCCGGCTGCGAAGTGGTCGAGAACGAGCGGCTGCTCCAGCTGTAGCGAAGCGTCTTAACTTGGCAGGTGGATAACGGGATCAAAAAAGGCGCCAAGGCGCCTTTTATATGCGGTGCCGTGCCAGTGCTGGCACTTTTTATACGAAGTATCATGCCTGCCAATACAGGCATTTAGTCAGAGTGTTTGCGGTTGGCATTGGGCCGGCCGCCGGTCACCACGTCGGCACGCCCCTCCTCCTTGGCCTTCTCGGCGCGCTTCTTGCGCATCTCCTTGGGATCGGCGATGAGCGGGCGGTAGATCTCGATGCGATCGCCATCTTGCAGCAACTCGGCGCCCTTGACCGGCCGGCTGTAGATGCCGAACTTGTTGACCGCCAGATCGATCTCGGGATGCTTGCTCATGATGCCGGACTGCTCGATGGCGGCCTGCACCGTCGTGGTCGGCGCCACCCGCAGCCGCAGCACTGTTTGCTGCTGAGGCAGGGCATAGACCACTTCGATATTGAGTTGATCAGGCACCGTACACCACCTTGGCGCGGTTGGAGAAGGCCAGCACCATGGAGCTCACCAGGTCGCGGAAGATCTGGCCAAACGCCAGCTCGATGAGTTTGGAGGTAAATTCGAAGTCGAGATCGAACTCCACCTTGCAGGCATCCACGTCCAGCGGGGTGAAGGTCCACCAGCCCGCCAGCTTGCTGAAGGGCCCCTCCACCAGCTCCATCTTGATCTGCCGGTTGGCCTCGAGCAGGTTGCGGGTGGTAAAGGTCTTGGCAATCCCGGCCTTGGCCACATCGACCGACGCCGTCATATAGTCATCGCCGGTTTCGTGGACACGGCTGCCGACACAACCGGGCAGGAACTCCGGATAGGCGTGAACATCATTGACCAGCCTGAACATCTGTTCTGCGCTGAACATCACCAGGGCACTGCGAGTAATACGGGGCATGGCTTTTCCTCATCCAATCGCCGCGATTTTATCACCATGTTTGCGCTTTTGGAGGTAAAACCTCGGTCAAACTGCTCATAAAGCCATCAGTTGACCCGCTGCGCGTTTTACAGCCGCCCTTGCCCACGTATAATGCCCTCCTCCCAGTCATTGCCGGAAATCGCCCGTCATGAGCAAAAAAAACAGTAAAAACAAAGCCGGGTCCAACACCATTGCACTCAACAGAACCGCGCGCCACGAATACTTCATCGAAGAGAAGATCGAGGCCGGTCTGTCCCTGCAAGGGTGGGAAGTCAAATCCCTGCGGGCGGGCAAGGCCAACATCAGCGAAGCCTATGTCATCTTCCGCGATGGCGAGGCCTACCTGTTCGGCTCCAGCTTCCTGCCACTGCAGGCTGCCTCCAGCCACGTGGTGTGCGACCCGACCCGGACCCGCAAACTGCTGCTGAGCCGTCGTGAACTCGACAAGCTCGAAAGTCTGATCGCCCGTCAGGGCTATACAATCGTGCCGCTCGCCCTCTACTGGAAACAGTGCTGGGTCAAGGTCGAAATCGGCCTGGTGAAGGGCAAGAAAGAGCACGACAAGCGCGAAGACACCAAGGCCCGCGAATGGGATCGGGAAAAAGCGCGCATCATGAAGAACAAGCACCGCGGCTAATCCGCGTGATGCTGCAAGGTCCGGGCTCCTGCCCGGACTTTTTCTTTTCCGGCCCGCCGCTTACCCGCTCCCGCCAGGCGTGCGCACAATAAATCGGCAAACAGAGCAGCTCCCTGCGGGAATGACCATCAACGCCTTGCCATGGCAGGATTTTTGCGTACAATCCCTCTTAACAACTTGGGGCTGATTCTGGATTCGACAAGATTCACGAAACCCAAGGTGCATGCCGAGGTGCGGTAGGCCTCGTTAATAAACCGCAAAAAAATAGTCGCAAACGACGAAAACTACGCACTGGCAGCTTAATAACCTGCGCAGAGCCCTTCTACCCTAGCTTGCCTGTGTCCTAGGGAATCGGAAGGTCATCCTTCACAGGATCGTGTGGAAGTCCTGCTCGGGGCGGAAGCATTAAAACCAATCGAGCTAGTCAATTCGTGGCGTGTCTCTCCGCAGCGGGTTGGCGAATGTAAAGAGTGACTAAGCATGTAGTGCCAAGGATGTAGTAATTTTGGACGGGGGTTCAAATCCCCCCAGCTCCACCAAACGTTTGGAAAGGGCCACTTCGCAAGAGGTGGCCCTTTTTGTTTGTCTATGTTGTTCACAAAGACCCAACCTGTTGGCTTTTCGAGATCACTCTCACGGATTGATGGCTCTACTGTGAAGGCAAAACCAGTAATATAACGCACTGGTTCATAAGGATTCGTCATGCGCTTAGAGGATGCCTGCAGCCAACATTTCACCTTCGAGATGCTGTTTCACTGTGGTGAAACCTGGCAACGCCTCCAGTGCCCAAACTTGCCGGAACAAACCGAAAGCTGGTTGGCCTACCGTGAACTGGCAACGCATATTCTCGATCCGCTGGTAGAAGCATTTGGCCACCCATTGCTGACCTATGGGTTTTGCGGGGTAACACTGCGCAAAGCTATTCTTTCCAACGCCTCCCCCGGAATAGCTCCCACACTGGATCAACATGCGGCCTGTGAACTCAATCAGCGAGGAAGAGTTGTCTGTCCTCGGCAAGGGGCCGCGGTTGATCTGATATACCCAGGGAAAAACAGCTATCAGGTAGCCCTTTGGTTGGCGCAGCACACCCCGTTTGATCGTCTCTATCTCTATGGCCCAGACCGGCCACTGCATATCAGCTATGGGCACGAACAAAACCGTGCCTTGGTCGAACTCACCACTCACCATGAAAGGCGAATTCCCAAGCGGCTGACACTCACCCAACTCAAAGGAGTGTGCCGATGCTGACCCCCGAGCACTTCACGCAACTGGTCGCAGCCCTGCCATACAAAAAAGTGCTGCCTGACGCGGTCTATCTGCACAAAGAGACCCTGGCCACGACCAGCCCACAGCTCTACCGCTTTATATGTGCGGTGGCACAAGCGCTCAAACTGCCGGAATGTGAATGGGATCTAGTCAAGTTGGCAAAGCAGGACTTTCGGCTATCCCTGCTCAGCTACCCCACCTTCTTCGAAGAGGCCTACCCCAGCCTCAAGCAGAGCGTGACCGTTGATCTGGCCAAACTGAGCCATACCGTTACCTGCTACGACAGCCAAGACAATCCCCCCATTCTGCATCGCAAAGAGTGCATGCTGACCCCCGATCACCCACAGGCAGAGAGCTGTCGCCAGGTCACCGAAGAGGGAGAGTTGGCGGGACTTTACAATCATCCCCACATGATTGGCTTCAAAGCATCGTGGGAGTGCCTTATCGCAAGACATGGCTACCAACTGGTTGATGGACGCCTGTTTCGCACCTCCGCCCTGCCGCCTGAAGAGGGTGGCCCACAGATTGATCGCCATAAAACGGCGCTGGTTCGCCATGAACTCTCGACCCCCATAAAGATGCTGGCACGCCATGGTTATCTCAACGGCGACTATGCGCTGTTTGATTACGGTTGCGGCCGGGGGGATGACCTGCGGGAACTGGAAGCACACGGTATTGACGCGCTGGGCTGGGACCCGAACTTTCGCCCAGATGGCGAGAAGGTGGTCTCCCATCTGGTCAATCTCGGTTTTGTGATCAATGTGATTGAGGATCAAGATGAGCGAATGGAAGCGCTGCTCGGTGCCTGGGAGCTGACCCAAACACTGCTGGTTGTCTCGGCCATGCTGGCCAACGACAGCTTTATTGCCCAGTTCACCCCTTATAAAGATGGCGTCATCACCTCGCGCAACACCTTTCAGCGCTACTACAACCAAAGCGAGCTCAAGCACTACATAGACAGAACACTGGATGAAAATGCCATTGCCGTGGGGCCAGGCATCTTCTATGTGTTCAAAGACAAGCTCGAAGAGCAACGCTTTTTGGCACTGCGTCAACGCAGAAGCCACAGCTGGCAGCAGCTGACCTCGCCCACGCCCAACCACCAGGCCGCAGCAGCACTGCTGATCACTCGCCATCAACCACTGTTTGAAGCCTTCTGGCAACGGGCGCTGACCCTTGGCCGAATCCCGGCCAATGACGAATTTGAACAAAGCGATGAGTTAAGAGAGATAGCAGGCAGCCATCGTAAAGCCATGACCCTGCTTGGCCAGCATTTTGACCTTGCCCAGTTAAAGCAGGCCGAGCTGGAACGGCAGCAAGATTTGCAGGTCTACCTGGCACTCAACCTGTTTGGTAAACGCCATGCTTATACCCAGTATCCCAGCGAGCTGCAGCGGGATATCAAAGCCTTTTTCGGTGGCAACCCGCAGGCACAACAGGCAGCCAGAGCACTGCTCTACCAGATTGCGGATATCGCCCTCATCAACCAGGCCTGCGAGCTGGCCCATCAACAGCTCCCCAACAGCCTGCTCTATCCCAGCCATTCACTGCTGCTGCACAAATGCTTTATTCCGCAATTACCGCCGCTGCTGCGTGTCTACCTCGGGGCGGCCTGCCAGCTCTACGGTGACTTGACCGATATCGACGTGATCAAGCTGCACATCCGCTCAGGCAAGGTGAGCCTGATGGGGTATGACGACTTCAGCAAGCCCATCCCCCATCTGGTGGAGCGGGTCAAGATCAAGATGGCCGAGCAGGAGGTCGATTTCTTTGACTACATCAATGAGCAGACCCGGCCACCACTGCTCAACAAAAGCTATCTGATGGCACCGGATGATCCGAGCTTCAAGGCACAACGAGCACTGGAGCAAAGATTGAGCAAATTACTATCAGTAGACTTGGCTCAGGACCTCAACCTGAGCCGCTCCCAATTTAACAGTGCATTAGATCATGCTGATATGAAAATCATTGGTTACCGAATACATCGAGGCAAAAAACGTTAATTGATAAACAATGAGGCATCAAAATCAAATACATCAATGAGCTGGCGCTGAACACCAATTCCTTTATCTATCATAATATCTGCCAGTTGCTCACCATCAATCAGAATAATAGGCACACAGCCAGGCTTGAATGAAATTTCCTCAGCTTCTTTGGTAAATCCGCTGGTCGTCATGAATATTCCCTGCTCAAAGTCGCCGGTAATATCACCCCGAAATGCAGATACTGACGGACGCCCAACCTTATTATCTTCTGCATATCGCTTGCATTGCACTGCTACGCGCATTTCAGCAAGCCCCATTTTCAACAATCCTCTTACATCAATGCCGCCATCTCGACCACGAGATGTTAACTCCATACGAGTAAATCCATATTTTGATAAAAATAAGCGACAAAACGATTCAAACTGCTCAGGAGAAAAGCTCCGCAGGCTGCTTAAAATTTCAGCTTTTACTTTCTCACGCTGGACAGCAGCCAAATCAAGGATCTGCTCTATATAGTTCTCAACTTCCTGAGCAGAGCGTTGCTGTTCCGAAGAAGAGGTATTCTGTTCAGGCTGTAGGACTTCTTTCACATCTGACAGCAGCTCATATGACCCATCATCGTTCTTTTGGAAAAAACGCTGCTTATGCATGGAACCTAGTGACTTGTTGGCACAGTGGCGATCCATGGTGACACGAATCACCGAGTGAGGTGATTTGGCCCCAAACTCATATAGCTGATGTGTCACGATTACGTCATACACCTCATCTACCGAGGCAGAATGCCCAATCAATAACAAAGCCTGCTTAGCTGCTTCAACGATGGTTCGATTAGTCACTGTAATTTCTTAATCCGATCAACAAGTTCTACCAATGGTATGTCTTTTGTCATGTGGCACCAAGAGATCCGTATCGCACCTTCAATTCTTTCTTCATCTAGACCCATAGCCATCAAGACATGGCTGGGCACATAGCTTTGAGAGGTGCATGCAGAACCATTCGATAACGCAACGATACCTTTAAGCACAACGAGTGCCGCTTCAGAGTTGATCCCAGGAATTGAGACATTCAAAACATGACTAGCCGTGTTCTGGCCATTTTCAATACACCCGAGCGGGCGAAGGGCAGAACGTAATTGCTCCTTGATCTGCTCGCAATAACGACGACGCTGCTCGCTATCGCGTTTGGCTTCTTCACAGGCTTGACCTAAACCTGCAATCAAGGCAACAGGAAGAGTGCCTGGGCGCAAGCCTCTCTCCTGCCCACCACCAAACATCAGCGGGGTAAGAGGTGCCCTTTTAAAATTGCGCCGCTTCAGTAACAAAGCACCCACACCTTTTGGAGCATACATTTTATGACCACTGACACTGATCATGTCGATACGTGGATCTTCAAGAACCTCAGAATATTTTCCATAGCTTTGAGCCGCATCTACATGGAAAAAAGCATCATGGGAAGTAAGCACTTCGCACAACTCGCTGATTGGCTGAATAGACCCAGTTTCGTTATTAATGTGCATGATCGAAACCAGCGCGGTGTCGGGGCGCAATGCATCACGAAGATGCGCAGGATCCACCATGCCTGAAGAATCCATCGGCAAATACGTGACCTCAAATCCTTTAGCCTCAAGTTGAGCAATTGGTTCCAATACAGCCTTATGCTCAATAGGAGTTGTGATGATATGTTTGCGTCCCTGTTGTTCCGCATATTGAGCCAGTCCCAAAATAGCTAAATTGTTGCTTTCGGTTGCACCGCTGGTGAAATAGACATCAGACTTGTCAGCACCAACAACAGCTGCAACCTGCCCTCTCGCCCTCTCAACAGCTTGCTTTGCTACAACCCCGAACTCATGAGTACGGCTCCCAGAATTGCCATATTCCTCAGTCATATAGCGTATGACAACCTCTGCGACCCCTGAAGAAACCGGTGTTGTCGCATTGCAATCCAAGTAAACTGCCATTATCCTTGCCACCTCTTTCAATGTTCGTACGTACACACGACTTTTGTTCGAACCCATCGACATGGTGTCACATACAGTGTGGAGCGCAAGAGGTTACCATGTTTGAACCCTCCTTTGAGTTCGTTTTTCCAGCAATTCGTGGTATCCAGGCGGGCTCTGAGTACTACGTGTCAATGTGTCCTCTCAAGCTATTGCCACGCATCTTCAGGTTTGATGATGAGGATCTCTCGCCTGAACTGCGCGCACAGAGAACCCTCAACGTAGGGCGGATCCCGGTGATGGCTGACTATATAGTTCGCAATAGAGATTCCTACGTGTTTTCTGCCATCACCGCCTCGATTGACGGAGATGTGAGATTTGAACCAATGGGAACCAGTGGTGAAGCGAGCCGTATCGGGGCCCTCAGAATTGGGTTGGACGCACAATTTATCATCAATGACGGACAACATCGCAGAGCTGCGATTGAAGCAGCCCTAAAAGAAGATCCATCCTTGGCAGATGAAAGCATCTCTGTGGTTTTTTTCCTCGATCAGGGATTAGCTCGTTCACAGCAGATGTTTACAGACCTCAATCAGAATCAGGTCAAAGCCAGCAAATCTCTGGCCATCGCATACGACCAACGAGATAAGAGTGCAGCTGTCGCTCGGGCTGTTGCGTCCAAATCCAAAGCCTTTAAAGGGATTGTCGATATGGAGCAAAACAAACTTGGTAAACGCTCCCGCAAACTCTTTACTCTTAGCGCTATTCATCAGGCAACTCATGCCTTGTTTAGCAATTGGGAAAGCATCGACATAACTAAAGCGACCCGTGAGGCATGCCGTTTTTGGAATGAAGTAGATCATGTCATACCAGAATGGAAACTTGTCAGGCTATCCAAACTGACTGCTGGGGAAGTTCGTGAAGACTTTATCCATAGCCATGCCGTAACACTGCACGCATTAGGTTTGGCTGGTAAGACTCTTCTTGAAAAGAATTATGACCTGAAGCAATCCCTATCTGGGCTATTGACACTAGATTGGCTACGTCAAAATGCAGAAATATGGGAAGGTCGGGCTCTAATCGCTGGCCGTGTTCAAAAGACATCAAATACGACGTTATTAACTGCAACACTGATCAAACAACACCTTGGCCTCCCCCTCTCTGAAGGAGAGGAACAAGCTGAATATCTATTTAGAAAAGGTAAGGCATGAGTACCGAAATACATACCCCTTCCCGTTCAGCATTTGATACAGCCGGGTTTACAGAGACAATTCGGTTCTTGGTTGACCGCACCAAATCACTTTATCTTAGTGATCAGATCCCCTGGGTAATTGGTTACAGTGGTGGTAAAGACTCCACCGCTATACTCCAGCTAGTGTGGTATGCCATGCAGGAACTGCATGCCGAAGGTAAAGCTAATAAACCTGTCCATGTGATCAGTACTGACACGCTTGTTGAAAATCCGATTGTTGCCATGTGGGTAGGACGCTCATTGGAACAGATGCGACAAGCGGTAGCTGAGCAACACTTAAATATTATTCCACATCGCCTGACACCAGAAGTAAAAGATCGCTTCTGGGTCAATCTGATTGGTCGTGGTTACCCTGCGCCTCGCTATAAGTTTCGCTGGTGTACCGATCGACTCAAAATCAGTCCATCTAATAACTTTATTAAGACAGTCGTTAAAAATAACGGTGAGGCTATTCTTGTTCTTGGCACGCGGAAAGCGGAAAGCGCGACAAGAGCAGCAACAATGGAAAGTTACGAAAACAGAGAAGATAATACTCGTAGCGCAGTTGGATTAACTGTTAACAAACAGCTTGATCGTGTCTGGATATATACTCCTATCGCCGACTGGAGTAATGACGATGTCTGGCAATACCTGATGCAATTTAAAAATCCATGGGGTTTTAAAAATCAAGAGCTACTTGGTATGTATCAAGGTGCAACTGCGGATGGTGAATGCCCTCTCGTCGTTGATAAGTCAACACCTAGTTGTGGAGATAGTCGTTTTGGCTGTTATGTCTGTACCATGGTAGGTGAAGATAAATCTATGGCTGCAATGATTCAAAATGACACTGAAAAAGAGTGGATGTTGCCTCTCCTGCAGCTCCGCAACGAAATCGACATTAATGATTCAAATAAAGAGCACAAAGGTAAAAAAATACAAGCAGACAAGGAGCGTCGTGATTTTCGTCGAATGAATGGCTCCTTGACCGTTCATATCAATGAATATGGTGCGGATCTGGTTCGTGGTCCTTATCGGCAGCCATTTAGAGAACACATGCTCCAAAAAGTGCTCGAAGCACAAAAACTCGTACAAGAGATAGGTCCAGATGAAGTTCGCAACCTAGAGTTACTCTCTTTGGAAGATTTGGAAGCGATTCGCCATATATGGCTGGAAGATAAACACGAGGTTGAAGATAGCGTTCCTCATATTTATGAACGCACGCTGGGTAAAAAATATCCCGGAGCCAAACGCTCACATCATAGTTTATTAAATAGCAATATAATGGAAAAATTGAGAAACAAATGCTCCACGTACAATGATCCCGATGGCTTAATCTATGAGCAGATTAGAACACTGATCTCGATCGAAGATAAGCATAGCAATATGTTGCGTCGTGCAAATCTATATAAAGAGCTGGACACAAGCTTGCAAACTATGGCCTTCAACAATATTAAAGAGGCCAGAGACTTTGCACTGAACAGAAAACTCAATGAAAACAAAATAAAACTATTACAGCCCAATTTACCTGAGCAGGATAAAGAACAACTATTGTGGGAAAATGAGAAGCTACAACTTGCTTTGACGAACAATAGTCATTTCTTGGAAGATGAACAAATTGATATTGAAGAGCTATCAGCATGATTTTTGAACAACTCGTGTTAGAAAATTTTGGTATCTATAAAGGACGCCATGAGGTTGACCTTGATAGCCCCGATCATAAAAGACCGATAATCCTCTTTGGTGCACTCAATGGCGGTGGTAAAACAACCTTTTTAGATGCCTTGCAATTGGCTCTTTATGGCAAACATGCCAAATGCTCCAATCGTGGTCGCCTTAGCTATCCAGCATATCTGGAGCAGGCGATAAACCGTTACGCAACTGAAAAAAAAGCTTCTCTCTCACTTCGCTTCAGACATACCATTCTCGGTAAAGATCATACTTATGAAATAAATCGAGCTTGGGAGAAGGAGATTGACAAAGAGTGCAAGGAAGTAGTTGTCGTCAGTCATAACGGTCATCCAGATGCACTATTGAGCGAGCATTGGGGAGAATTTATCAATGAATTTATCCCGCAATCACTGTCTGAACTGTTCTTTTTTGATGGTGAAAAGATTGAACATCTTGCAGATCCCGCTCGTTCTGCCAGTCTGGTAAAGACGGGTATCGAAAGTCTGCTCGGTCTTGAATTGCTGTCACAGCTCAATATTGACCTTGATGTGCTGAAAAAACGAGGTCAAAACCAGCTGCTGGATCCCAAGCAAAAGGTGAAACTGGAAGAGGCTGAAGCTCGGCTTGAAGCCTTTTGGGAAGCTAAAAACACATTACATAATAACCTAATTGATATAGATGAACAGACTCTAGATAGAGAAGCGGAAGTAGCCTATTGGCGACAACAACTGAAAGATAATGGCGCTCATCTTTTACATAAAAAAGATGAGCTCTCTCGTCAACAAGTTGAAATTTCAACAAAGATAGATGGCATCAATAGCGAGTTGATCAAACTTGCTGCAGGGGCCTTGCCTTTGAAGCTCGTCTCTTCATTAATAGAACAGACCAAATCTCAGCTTTATAAAGAAGATGAGATAAAACGCTATCATACCGCTCGCTCTTTACTTATTAACCAAGAGAATAAAATATTTGGATTATTAAATGAACGAGGTACAGAGCAAAGTATTATCCAGTCTTTGCAAACCGAGTTATCTAAAGAGAGAGAGGCTTCTGATCAGCTCTACTCGGAACCCTGCTATTTAAACAGTAGCCCTGCAATTTTCGATGGCCTTGCTGAACGGATCGCAGCCGAAGAACAGGAAGCGTCGTCACTAATTCAGGAAAAAGAAAAGTTATATGAAAAGCTGCAATTCGTAGAACGGCAACTCGCTGCCATTCCTGAGTTAGCATCTGTTGAGCATATCATTACACGCTCAGTAGAAGCAGATAATGAACTTGGCAAGGCTAAAAAAGAAAAAGAGGATTTACTTGTAGCCGCACAAAAATTGGCAACAGATATCGAGCAGGCAGAAATACAGGTTACCTCAATTCGAGTACAAGGTAATGCCATCGATTTTGAGCAGCAGCGGCAGCAACAACTCTTTGCTCATATGGGAAGACTACAAGATATTGTGGATTCCTTTAAAACAGATCTCATCAAAGATAATATTGATAAGCTACAAACCAAGATTATCTCCAAGTTTAATCAGGTCAAACGTAAAGACAGCCTAATCACCAAGATTGAAATCAATACTGATACATTTGTGTTAACTCTTTATGCACAAGATAATAAACCTATCTCCCCTGCTAGACTCTCCGCTGGTGAAAGGCAGCTGCTGGCAATAGCCGTCTTATGGGGGCTAGCTGACGAGTCAGGAAAAGAGTTACCAACAATTATTGACACCCCAATGGGACGTCTTGATGGACAGCATAGAAGCCATCTAATCAAGCACTATTTCCCACAAGCAGCATCTCAGGTCATTCTTTTATCGACCGATGAAGAGATCCAAGGTAAATACTATAAGGAACTCAAGCCTTATATTGCCAAGGAGTATCATATTTGTTTCGAGGAACAGAATTTTACCTCTACGATAAATCCTGGATATTTCCCGGAGAGAAATAATGATTGATAATATTCGTTTATCAGAAAAAGCTAAACAGCAGCTAATTGTTATCAAGCGCAAGACAGGTATAGAGAACTGGAATGTGCTTTGCCGATGGGCTTTATGCCTTTCTTTAGCTGAAGAGTCTGCCCCACCATTCGAGGATATCAAAGCCGATAGTTCTGTTGAGATAAATTGGAAAACATTCTCTGGAGAGTATGATAAAATTTATATAAATATAATCATGATGAAATTCCATAATGATGAGTTATCACCAAATGAATATGACAATTGGATTAAAATTCATATTCACCGTGGAATTTCTTATTTACATGCCCGGATATTAAAAATTGATGATTTTATGGGGCAGCTATAGCTGCCCCATAAATTAGCTTTGTATTAAATTTTTTTCTAACTCACTTGCGGCAACCCCATAATCTGACATTTTAAGATCTTTATAACGTTCTCTAGTTTTTTTAATCTCAGCTTTTGTTCGAGGCGCAATATGACATATGAGCAAATCCTCAAGCAAACGTTGATAATCTCTCTGGGTCAACATTTTTATGCCTGATTCATTCATAGTTGTGACACTGCACCATGGATAACTCGCAAGAGTCCAAGGTAAATCTTCCAATTTATTAAGAATAAACTCCCAAGAGACTCTATTTTCCTCTAAAAGTTGGCGTATAACACTTGATATTGCCCGCTGTATAATCCCCTTTAAAAAAGGATGTTCAGAACCAGGATTTAATTTGGATTTTCTTAGCAGTCGCAAGTCATGATTATCACTAATTAATTTGACGATGTCTCCACAGGAAATTAATAGCTCATCGATTCGCTTTGATATAAAATCATAAGCCTCATCTAGCTGCTCTTCACTGGGTCTTGCGGCTTTTGATAAGTTATCAATTGATGAACCATATCCTATTGCTTTAATTATTTCATAAAGCTGTTTAATCGATGTAATTGCCTTTCTATCACTATCTTTGACGCTAGATGCTATTGATAATTCCCCACTATCACCAGCTTTAGTAAAAACTGCAACCCTATCTTGTTCCGATAAAATAGGGTGCCCTTCAATCAACCATCTATTGATAATGGCATACCCATCATCTTCATCAAGTGCTATGTTTTCACTAACAGACGTACTTTTTGCATTTTTATTTATATTGGTAAAGAGACGCCTAGTTTTTTGCTGACCATCTTTTGTTTTTTGATGACTAACCAAAATAACACTGATTTCTTCAGATGTCAGAGAATCATCAAGTTTAATCGCGTCTTTTATTGCTTTAAGTCTATGTTGCCCATCAAGAGCAAAATATCTCTGTGTTCCATCAAAAGTCAAAAGACCAAAAGAACTATCTATACCAGAAACATGTTCTGTTTGCTCCATACGAACAGGCGTATATTTAGGATCCCCCCCCCAAGCAGCTACAATTAATGAGCCAAGAAATCTATGCTTTGAGTTCAATATATATTCAGTGATTTCTTTGGTTCTATCAGATATACCTCTTTGAATAAGTTGCCCAAGTTGGTTATTACCATTTAATTCATGTGCAAACTCTATTTCTTTTGCGACTTGCCCATACTTCATCACACAAACAAAGTAAACCCAATCACCTACATGTGCTTTCAATGCTGGTATTAAAGTTCTATTTGACATTTAATTTCCTCGCTTTTAATTAAAATGCTTTTTCAGTCAACCCAAATGAACCATTGATTCTAATCTGATTACCATATGGGCAAAATAAATCATTAATCAATCCTTTCATTTTTTCCAATACATCCCTTTCACCAAATAAACAACAGCATATTAACTTTTTGAAATTTTTAGCATGTTGTTTATAATTTTTATTATTTGCATCACGATGAACAGCAATGTTTTCATTCAGGTCACTAAGTTCTCCACTTAAAAACTCATCACGGATGTTATGGCTTAACCCAACATAGACTATATAATTGAAGTTCATGGATGTCATGTCATCCAACTCGAACGATAAATCAGGATTCCAAACTAATATATAGAGTGCCATTTGAGGTGGTAGTTCAGCATTTCTGTTATCCACATCAAAAATAAGTTTGTCACCTATATCAGAAAATGTTCGTCTAAAATCAAGAATTTTCTTTTTATCCAGCATGAACTCTACTGGTAATGATATTTCAATTTTTTTGGAGTGATTTACATTATCCATATCTTATTTCTTATTGAATGTCAGTTCTTCACTTGTTATTCTTTCGCAAGATGAACCTTTATATGTGAACAGTCCAACCATTGCTCCAGCCCCAGTTACAACCTTCAATACTAGAGACCCACTAGTACCAAGACTTCTATTTTCAACTAAAAATGAAGCAACACCATCAGAAATGACTCCTTTTAGTTTATAACTTCCAGTTTTAACCTCACCATCAGTTTTATAACTAACACTGAATTCACCTAAAAGCTGATATCCTGACTGTTCAATAAATAATACATACGTAGCATTACAATCTTGTTTATTGACCTCTGCATGCCAATTTCCAGAAATCATTACACCACGATACATCCAAGACCTAAGCAGTGGAAGCAAGCTCTTATTTTTTATTTCAATAAATATCCATATAAATAGCGAAGTCACAATACCGCTAACCACCCCACTAATAATATCTGATGGAAATGAAGCCATTAAATTAACTCCCAAAATGCCTTATCCCGCATCATAGATACCTTTTTATCTCCATCGATATAGAGACTAAAGTGCTTATCCAGTTTGCGGATGGTTTCCATTAATTGTTCTTGCTCGGTCTTATCATCTTTATTAAAGATGGCCTTGATATCGGCATTCTTGATCTCGGCGACGCGATGCACCACCCAGGTCAAAATATAAGAGCCGTAGTTGTTTTCCCCGGTTTTAAAGTGACTCAAGTCCTGGGTTGAGAGGATCACCCCTACCCCATACTCGCGCCCCTCTTTCAGGATCTTGCGCAGGCTGGGGAAGTCCTGCGACATGAAGTTGTCGGCCTCGTCGACCAGGATCATCTTGGTGATCTGGCGATAATCACCGTTGACTTGCGGCTTGCCGCGCTTTTGCATCTGCGAATAGAAGAGATCCAGCGTCAGGGCTACCACCAGGTTCTGGATCTGGGGTGAGTAGCCCGCCAGCTCGATCACCGTCACACCATCGAGCAGCTCATACAGGGAGCTCACCTTATCCGGCATGGTTTCAAAGATCTCGTAAGTGACCAGTGAGTCGAGCGCCGCGTAGAGAGAGTCCTCCTCCACCTTCTCCTGTTCAAGATAGAGATCCCACACCTGAGCCAAGGTAGGCGCAGGCCTTGACCAGGTGCTGGCGTCAGCTCTGCTGATCCCCGCCAGCTCATAGGCATCGAGGATTAACTTGCGCAGTCGCAGCTGCTGTTTGGGCCCGAGGCCAAAAGCTTTGGCCAGGGTCTCGGCAAACCCGGTCGCGGTATGCACCGGCAGCATCGGCATATCGCCATAGAGCGAGAGCGGATTGTACGGCAGGCGATACAACCGCAGCCGCTTGCTCTGGTTGGCCTCGCTAAAGGTATCATCCACATAGTCAGATTTGTAATCGAAGATCAGCAGTCCGATCCGTGCCCCCTCGACGTTGTTGTCTTGCTGGCGCATCAGCTGGGTGATCAGCGACTTGGTAAACTGGGTTTTGCCGGTGCCCATGGTGCCTATGATGCCGGTATTGGTATTCATAAAACGGGCGGTATTGGTGGGCTCCCAATAGAGCGGCGTTTGCCGCAGCGCCTCGTGGCCAAACAGGATACGCATGGGCTCTATCGGCTCGTCGGTCAGTCCCGTTTCCACCGCTACTGGGGTAACCGGATCGGTGTTTTGGGTATCTGTGGCTGGTGCCACTGGCGCCATATCCCCAGCTTGATTGCCCCCTTCTGTTGGCTGCTGTTGAGAGCCGTATTCAGGCTCCGCCGCCTCTTCTCTGGGCCCCAGCAGATATTGTTTGTCTACATGGCACAGGGTCACCAGCTCATCAAGCGCAGGGGCACTGCAGGCCTGAATAAGGCTTCCCAGCAAAGCATAGGGCAGTTCAACCTGCAATACGCCCCGCTCGGTCATCTGGTAGTGAGGCACAAAGAAGCTGTCGTTTTCGATATGGGCGACCACAAAGCCTTCGGGATAGTCTGGCACGCTGGCCAGGGTATATTCCCCTTTGAGCCACCACTCCCGCTCGGTCAATAGCGGTGCAAGCTGCGCCGACTGCATCACCTGATAGAGGCAAAGCTTGTCGACCTGCATCAGCACCTGGCGAATAAAAAGACCACGGTAGAGCCGCGCAGCCAGGGTATTGGGGCCAAGAACTTCCTCCATCAAGTAACGTTTAAGCTCCAGCGCCTGTTGCCCGGCATAGGCAAAGTCGGGTCTGACACCAGTCTTGACCTCCAGAGGCAGCAGATAGAGTTGCTTGCCCTTGAAGCCGACAAAGAGCACGTCATCGGAAATGGCCCCCTTGCGATACCCATGCACCTGACGGGAGAACTCGCTGTCGCTCATCTTGAGGCCAACATTGCCGGAAACGCGGATCATCTCGGCCACGGAGAGGGGGACCCAGCAGATATCAGATTGCCGCAGCAGGGCCGAGACAAACTTGTAAGCACCGATGATGCCGTTCTTCTCTTTGCGCTCCTTGTCGTTGGCCGTGAGCATCTTGAGCAGCCACTCGCCGTTGAAGGCATTGAATTCGGAGAGCAGCGTCTCCCCTTGTCCGTGACCCTCTTTTTGCAACAAGCGTTTAAAGAGGTCGACCTGCTTGGTTACCGTGATGGCGTCATAACCGGCCGTGCTGGTGTATTGATCCGAGTAGTGGATCAGCACCACATCCTGCTGACTGGTGAAGAAATCGAGGGTCACCTTGGGATCGATGATGGTGGTCCACAGTGCGCTGTCATAAGAGCGGGTCAGCAGAGCCTTGAAATCGGCACTGACCGCCAGCCCCAGGCTGGTTGCCAAATACTGGGCATTGCTCTGGCTGGCCGGCTGCCACAGGTTGCCCAGCATGCGGGCCACCCGCAGCGACTGTACTCCTTGATAGGGCACGCCACGCAGACCAAAGGCGGTGAAATAGGCCGCCCCTTTCGTTTCGGCCGCTTCCCCGGCGATCAAACCATCACACAGCACACCACTCAGTGCCTCATCGGTATTGATGGGATGGCACTCTACCGGCTCCTGGTTGCGGAAGAACGCCAGATGGGCATAGGCAAACTGCTCGCGCTCGTTGGGCAGGGTGAACTTGCTGTAGGTCAGACGGCTGCGGATCAGGTCGATCAGCATATCGGCCTCAGCACGCAGCGCAGTAGTGTTCAAGCCAAGCCAGGTTTTCAGCTCGTCATAAGCGGCCGTTTCGGCAAAGCGGTCGAAATCGTTGAATTGCAGCCGCTCATCGTAGAAGTTCACATGGATGGCGATCGCTTGCTCTTTGTGCAGCTTGAAGTGTTCGATCAAACCGAGGAAGAGCTCTGCCGCACTCGCCTGATTGATGGCATTGACGATCAGGGTGCTCTTGGCCCCGGCACTGAACAGTCGGGAATAGGCTTGGGTAAACTCGGCCAGTTTGTCGCGCACCAGACGCTTGATGTAGCTGTAGCTCTCCTGCTTTTGTGGCACTACGTCGAGCCAGAAGCTGTTCTCCCGCACCGGTAGCAGATGAGCGTAGCCAGAGTCATTGTCGTATACGAACGGCAGCAAGCCAGATGCAACCAGGCGCTCGCGGGTCACCTCTGGCAATTCGGCAAAAGAGCTGACGCCATCTTCATCGCGATCGGCTTTTATCTCGGTCACCAGTTGCAGGTGATAGGCAAGTACCAAGGGGTGCAGCGGGCTAAGGCGTTGCCACTCATCCTGGCGACACAGGCCAATGCGCATCAGCTGTTTGTGCTCGAGCGCCAACACCGCATTGGTCGGTATCTCGCTTAACGCCGCTTCGTAGGCATCCAGCACCCGCTGCACCAGGGCGCAATAGCTGTCACCCCAAGCCACCAGGCTGGGCAATGTTTTATGGTGTTGCAGATAGTCAAACAGGGCGGCATAAGCGCCATGCAAGTCAGGGAACCTTGCACTAATCGCCGCAAGTGGCATTGGATCGGCACTCAAACCAATATACAAGGCCCGCTCATCAACCATCCGTGCTTCGAGGTTCAGCAGCTGCTGGCGGATCCCGGCCACCCCACTTTCGCTGTTATCAAAAATGATCTTGCCTTTGGCCCGCAGATACTCGGCGTTACGGTCATCTCTGAGCAGCTTGGCGAAACGATCCCGGTCAAACAGCAGCGGAACGCAAATACTCTCATCGGCGGCCGGGCCTTCAATATTGATGGGCAAGCGACGCTCGCCATTGACCAGCTCAAACTGGATCTGTTCGCTCTGCTCGGCCAGCGTATCAAAGTTCACCCAGCCACAGGTGCTGCAGTCCACTTCGCCCTCATCGTCAACCAGATGCATGATGGCGTCTTGCTCTGGGTTGACCTTGAACTTGTTCTCTTCCAGCAGCAGGGTCAGCCACTTCTTGCCCGCATCCACTCGGAAGCAGTGCAGCAACTCATCGAAATAGAAATCTCCCTGCTCTACCACCAGACAGCGGAACTTGTACTCTTCGGAGCGGTTATCGCGTTTAAGCTCAAGGCTAAAAAAGGTGGGTTCTCCTGTGACGGGCAAGGTCACCGTCGCCCAGCAGCGTTTACCTCCGACACGGCTGACAGAGTAAGTGACCGCATTTTTGAGCGGCCCATTGTGCATCAGTTTGAACTGGCTCTCGTCCAGATCATTGCCGATGAAGGTGAAAGAGAGGTTGAGGGTTTTCTCTCCCGGCGGGAGCTGGATCAGCAGGCTCAGATCGCGTTGTCCCGCCTTGCTCTGGCTCTTGGCTCTTTGTTGCAGTGAACCGCTGTCAACGGCCACCTCTTCCAATAGCAACTTTTGCGCTTTGTTGGCTTCAATCTCTTTGAGGTAGGCCTCGAATTCCAGCTCACGCCAGCTCTCATCCTGGAAATGCTGGCGGATAAATTTGGCGCTGAACTCTTTCAGGACACTCTCAAGCTGATCGAGATCATAATGCTCAACCGCATCTTCAATCTCGCGCCGCAGCTTGCGGTTGGCTTGGAGCCGCTTGCTGATCTGAGCCTTCTTGCCGCTCCAGCTCAAAATGACCGGATCATTGAATAGCTGGAGCTCATCAAACTCCAGAACACCATCTTGATCAAGTGCACTGAACAGAGGAGCAAAACCAAATACGGTCGCCCCCTCTTCGGTGATGAGGGCCAGTTGCTCTTCAAGCAGGCAGGCTGACAGCTCCTTGTTACTGCTGCCAACATCAATCAGTGCGCCAAGCTGCTGCGAGAGACTATCCGGATGCCAGACCGCACCGGGCGCCCCCAAATCAAGCGCACTGTTGATCAGGGTATCCAGCATGCTGTTGTGGATAATGAGCAGGGCTGCTTTTTCAAATTCTGCACTGCGCCCTGCGACCAGATCACGTAAACGGGAAATGTAGTTTTCGGTAAATCCCGGAGCCTCACCATGCAACACAGGTAAAACCCGCACGCCATTGCACTCTATATATGGCAGGTCAATGCCATCGGCCGTAGCCAGCGTATTTGTGGCAGCAAAGGTCACCAGTGACTGATAGAGCACCAGGCCGTTTTCAGCGCTGGGGGATTTGAACTGGTAACGAGAGCCCGGCTCAATGTCAGCACTGACCCACTCGATAAAACGCTCGGCCAGAAAATGCTCAAAGGGTCTTGCGGACATATACGGCGTCTCCACTATCACTCATTCGTTCTACATTGCCCATGCGCTCATAGAAGCTGACCAGTTGCTGCAATGACTGGTTATCAAGATAAAAACCGCGCTGCTCGAAGCCTTTGCGCAGATCGTGCAGGCGCAGCTTGTCGGCCTTGCCGATGGTGAGATTGGTCAACAGCAACAGCTGATCCTGATTCAGTACCAGGGTGCGGCCAGCGGCCCCTCGGGCCTGAATAAAATCACTCAGCAGCTTCTCTTCCAGCTCTTTGACATATTTTTTGTTCACGCCGCCACGGGAGGTATTGGCATCACGGAATTGCTCCAGAGCCAACTCTTTGAGTTGCTCAAAAGCTTCTGCCACGCTGTTTGTGAGAGGTCGTACAGACTGCAATTTACGGATTTCTCTAAAGGCCTGCAGATAACTGTTCAAATCTTCCAGCAACTGAGTCTGGTCAGCATATTCCGTGGCATCGCGATAAACCTGCCAGAGCGGTCTTTTCTTGGCATCCCCTGGCAACTGGAGCACGTCAAGGGCGGAAAGTAGCGGGAAAACCCGCTCGCTGGCCGCAGCCAGCAGCTTGTAGCCAGAACGCTTTACCGATGTACGTTCAGAGCTGGCCTTTTCCGAATCGAGAATAAAGTAGAGAGGCTTGCTTTGGGGCTCATGTTGCCAGTCGGTCACATTCAGCGCCAGCTGAGCACAGTAAGCAAAGGCATACAGCTTGAGTGTGCCAGGCAAGGCTTGCAGCAGATATTGGGGATGTGCAGCCAAAAAGCGAATATCTTCACGAAATACGGCATTCAAAAACGGCAGATAAGGTTGCTCATCCTCATTTTTTACCAGGCTGCCGCTTTGCAGCCTGCCTTGCAAAACTGACAACAGTTCTTGCTCGACAAAGTTGAGCTTGTCATCGAGCGCATCTGCAAGAAAGAAATCCCCCAACAGGCCTGCAAATAATTTGCACAATCGCGTATCTGGTGCGCTGAGATCGGCTTGTCCACTCTTCTTCCCTTTGGCCTTAAACAACAGGAACAGAGGTGAAATGTGAAAGAGTGAGTCATTTAAAAAATAGGCTCGCTCAAGCACCTGCCAAAAATCAGGATCATCTAGCTTGCCTACAAACCGGACTTTGCACTCTTCCTTAAACTGCTCGAACTCATAGGCAGTCACCTGCTTGCGTAAGGAAAGCCCCAGCACGACACCCGTCACGGTATCCCAGTCAAACTCATTGCCTTTGTTGCGAATGGGCCAGTAGTTGGTGAGCTTGTTTTTATCAACCGGAGCTAATCCGACAGGAATTGGATACAGAGACATGACTATCTGGTTCCTTCTACAGTGATCATGCCGTCATCCAAGCCAAGACGGTAATGCTGATCACCTTCGTAATAGTGAAGAACAGGGCTCTTTTTGGCGACAGCGCGGATTTGCTCAACCATCTCATCGAGCAACACAATGGCATTCTTGTCGTACTTGTTTGGCCGATAGCCATTGTTGAGCTTGCAGATCAGCTCAAACAGATTGAGGTTGATTGCCATCGGTGCCAAGGGCTGCTCATCAACCTTCAGATAGGCGCTGAAATGATCGTGTTTCTCGACATGCTGGCGCTGAATTGCGCTGTAATCAGCTTTCAGCTCGACAGGTGCCGCGACATGACACTGGCCAAATTGACCAAGAGAAAGCTCACGCTTTGACAACTCAGGGGCATTGCGGTTGGCATAGACAAAAATGGCCGGGATCAGCGCCTTCACATAGAAATTGCGCAAGGCCAGCTGGCTTCCACCCTCCCCAAGGTACTGGCTATGCTGCAGCCAGACGGTGGCATAGTGTTCAAGTACCTGCTCTTCAAAATCGACTTTGAATTGGTGATGGTAGTTATTGCCAAACTCACAGTCCTTAAGCAGATAAAAGAGGCGCAGAAGAGATGCGGCTTGACCCGCTTTATCACGAGGTTCGTTGAACACGATCCCCAGTTTTGCCAGCTCGTCCATAAAGGCATCCAGAGCCTCATCCGGTAGATTCAGCTCATAACGCAGCACAAACTGGTCTACCGCTTGGGTATGAATCAGGGCAGGATCAAAGTCAGCAAGACGCAGGCTTAGCTCGCTGTCTTTAGCCAGAAACAGGTTGTCAAAGAGGTAATGCTCCCCGGCCAGAAGCTGATGGAGCAGATCCAGCAAGGCACGAGTCGTAATGAATTGATCCTTGATCAAACGGGTTTTGAACAGAGTAGTAATGATAATCTCTTGCACGTGCTCATTGGCCAGCAGCCTGAAATTGGCGATGAGGCGCATGTCACGTTGACGTTGCTCATCTGCAAGCGCAATAGCATGAAACAGATTGTCATCGGTTGGCTGGGTTAACCGCTTGAGCAGTTGACGCATAAAGCTTGAATAGCTGCCTGCGTCATCATTAAAACGAAATTTTGGATAGGACTCGAAATCCAGAAAGTGATATGTCCCTTGCGTTCTCTCGCCGCTATCCAAGAAGCGCTCAATCACGCCACGCAGTGCACTGTGCCGCTCAGCCCCTTCTTTGGCAAAGTTGGCCAGCATACCGATGTTGATACCAACAACTAGGGGTTTAGCCCCATCTCCGGCGCGATCAAAGAGTTCGTTTAGCGCATCGATTGCTGATTGATGAGGCGAAAAGCTATGGGTTGCATCCAGATGGAAAGTGCATCTGTTTTTATATTGGTCATAGCTACGTGACAATATTTCAGATTTGCCATCACCACTACTGCCGCATAAAAACACGCACTCACCAGGCTGCAATGAACGGAGGCACTTCTCAAAGTCATGTTCGATTTCGGGCGTAACGTAGAGATAATCCTTGAGATCATCAAACAGATCTCTCTGACGTTGTGTTGTCGTCTTGACCGAGAAAGAAGAAGATTTAGCCAAGACCCCGAGGGCCTTGCGAAGGGGGATTGAACTCACGATATAACCCTGCCATTTCCATATCAGCAAGATAGTAACCGATTGAATCATTGAGAGACTACTAGAAAGACATGTCTTTGTATGACTCCTTGATGCCCGTCATATCAAACCTCAACTAATTACCAAAACGTGCTCACCATATGCGCACTTTTAATCAAACACCAGCTACAGAACAGGTTTGGTCTACAGTAGCCTCTGAACTTCCAGCTTCGATGTTTTGAAAGCACTCTGAAGAAGATGACGGTCCGTCTTGTTTGTATTTCCTGCTGCCTTCTTTTTCTACAAAACCGGCACCCTCTCCCGCGCCTGCTGGCAGGCCCAGTCGATGAAGGCTTGCGCCTTGGGGTTCTGGCAATTGGGCAGGGTGGCGATGTAGTAGCGCTGAGCGCAGCGCACCGCCATGTCCGGGAAGGGGGCCACCAGCTCGCGCCGTGCCAGCCGCTGGCTCACCAGGTTCTGGCGCCCCATGGCCACCCCGGCGTGGTTCATGGCGGCGATGATGGCGAGATCGGAGCGATCAAACCCCATGCTGGCCCTGCATGCCGAAAGCGACACGCCGGACTGCTCGGCCCAACCGGACCACTCGTCATCGTTGGAATCCTGGCTCCAGGCTTGCCGGTCATGGAGCAGGCGGCAGTGTGCCAGGTTGGCCGGGTTGCCTAGCAGCCCGTGCTGTTCGGCATACTCGGGGCTGCACACCGGCACCATGTACTCGTCCATCAACGGGTGGATGGCGAGCCGCGCAGGCGTCTTGTCGTCGAAATAGAGGGCGAGATCGATGCCGTAACCATGCAGGTTGATGTTCTCGTTGCCGGTCATGACGTTGAGCTCGATCTGGGGATGCTGACGGGCGAAATCCGCCAGCCGTGGCACCAGCCAGCACTGGGCGATGGAGGGACGTGAGAAGACGGTCAGGGGGCCCGACAGCTCCTGATGACGGATCTCCAGGATCTCCTGGTTGATGAACTCCAGCGATGAGGTGAGCGCCCAGAACACCCGCTGCCCGTCCGCCGTCAACGCCACCTTGCGGTGAAAACGCTGGAACAGCTTGAAGCCAAGCTCCTCCTCCAAGGCGCTTATGCGGTGGCTCACCGCACTCGGGCTGAGCGCCAGCTCGTCGGCGGCCAGCGCAAAGGAGCCGTGTCTGGCTGCCGCTTCGAAGGTGTGCAGCCTGGCCAGCTGATAGCCGTTGAGCAGCTTGTTGCCCGCGATACGGCTTCTGGCCACCTGGTGATCCTGCTTATACATGACGCCCCCATTGCCCCCCTTCAACACGTGCGCCGATGATACCGAAAAAGCGCCCCTTGCATCAGCTCACACCACCCAATATCGCCATCAGGTCAACAATGTGATGAATGTAGCGCCCTTGCATCAATCCAGCTCATCCAAGACGCTCATTTCATCATTTGTCACGGCCACCTCGTTGGCATTGAATAACGCCAAGCTTATTCCCATGCCGGGGTGCGCTATGAGCGCCTCAACAGGGCTCGGCGCCCCCGGCCGACAGCCATCATGGACCCCATGGCTCTGTGCCAGGTTTGCCACGGTGGGCGCAACCCTGCTGGCACCTGCATGCCCGAGTTCAATGACGAAGCCGAGAACACCATGAAAAACATCGACGTATCACAACTCACCCAGCAGTTTCCGCTGCTGCACTCCCTGATCGCGCTGGAACCGGTCAGCTGGTTCAACCCCAAGGCCACCACCCTGGTGGAAGGTCTGCCTTATGTGGGGCTCGATGGCCGCGATGTGGCGGATGCCTCCGCCCGCCTGGCCCGCTTCGCCCCCTACCTGTGCGAAGCCTTCCCCGAGACCCGCGCCAACAAGGGCATTCTCGAATCCGACATCGCCGCCATCCCGGCCATGCAGCGCGCCCTGAATGGCCGTTATGGGGTCAAGGTGAGTGGCCGGCTGCTACTCAAAAAAGACAGCCACCTACCCATCTCCGGCTCCATCAAGGCACGCGGCGGCATCTACGAGGTGCTGACCCATGCCGAGCAGCTGGCCATCAAGGCCGGTCTGCTCTGCGAAGAGGACGACTATCGCAAGCTGTTCACAGACGAGTTCCGCCACTTCTTCAGTCAGTACAGCATCGCGGTGGGCTCCACCGGCAACCTCGGCATGTCCATCGGCATCATGAGCGCCCGCCTCGGCTTTCGCGTCACCGTCCACATGTCGGCCGATGCGCGGGAGTGGAAGAAGCGCAAGTTGCGCGAACATGGCGCCATCGTGGTGGAATACGCCGAGGATTACGGGGTGGCGGTGGAGCAGGGGCGCAAGGAGGCCGAGCGCGACCCCAACTGTTTCTTTATCGACGACGAGAACTCCCGCACCCTGTTCCTCGGCTACGCGGTGGCCGGTGAGCGGGTGAAAAAGCAGTTTGATGACATGGGGATTGTGGTGGACGCCGACCATCCGCTGTTTGTCTACCTGCCTTGCGGCGTCGGCGGCGGCCCAGGCGGGGTGGCCTTTGGCCTCAAGCTCGCCTTCGGTGACAACGTTCATTGCCTGTTCGCCGAACCCACCCACTCCCCCTGCATGCTGCTGGGGGTGCACACCGGCTTGCACGATGCCATTGCGGTGCAGGATCTGGGCATCGACAACCTCACCGCCGCCGATGGCCTCGCGGTGGGACGCGCCTCCGGCTTCGTCGGCCGCGCCATGGAGCGGCTGCTGGCAGGTTTCTACACCCTGAGCGATCAGGAGATGTACGACCTGCTGGGACTCTTGGCCCGCGATGAGCAGATCAAGCTGGAACCCTCGGCGCTGGCCGGCATGGCAGGCCCGTGGCGCGTCGCGGCCGACCTTGAGTGGCAGGCCGGTCAGGGGCTGGATGTCGCCAAGATGGCCAGCGCCACCCACCTGGTGTGGGCCACCGGCGGCGGCATGGTGCCCGCCGAGGAGATGGAAAAGTACCTGGCCAGCGCCCGCCTCTGATCTTTTTTTCAGCCATAAAACCCGCCAGACTGGCGGGTTTTTCTCGTGTGGGATCAGCAAGATGGCGCCTCTGCTCACCATCCCACACATCAGACGGCCAGACAGCTGGACACCCTGAATTGCTGACAATCCCCCCAAGCTGGTTATTTTGTGATACGATAGTGACCGTTTTTTGACATCTGCACCCACGTTGGCGCCCTGTTCGGGCGAGATCGCGACCCAATCCGTTGATCACAACCATCAAGGGCATGCAGAAAAACCGTGGCCTGATGGCCCCGTCCGGCACAAAGCCTGGCGGCGGTCAGCAAGACACACGAGATAAGGAGATCGGGCAATGAAACAATATCAAAGCTGGCTGGGACAATATCTGATGAGTCGCCGTGATGGGGACCACGCCATGGCATCCGAACTCGCCAGCTCCATCTGCGAGTTCTGGCAGACCCAAGGGGACGAGGCCGAGCAGGACAAATGGCAGCAGATCTACCAGCACCATCTGGAACGAACCACCTAATCATCCGAATCCTTGCCTTGCAGCCCCAAACTGCAAGGCTCTCTTTTATCCAGCCCCTTCCTCCCCTCGCCTCCTTTGTTCTCTCGCCATGACAGTGCGGATCTGCCTGCTTCATATCGTTACCCGCATCGTTTCAACAGGTTACCGCGCAAGGCCGCCTGCCATGCGCAATTAGGCGTCACATCGACCCGTTCGCGCCTTGCCCCTGCCCCTCCCCTTTGTTAGAGCCGCGCGGCCACCGCGCCCATAACGACAACGCGCGCCCAGAGCGCCAGCAACGAGCGAGAACAATCCATGCGTGAGCGCATCAGACAAGAGTGGTTTGGCAACGTCAGGGGGGATCTGCTGTCGGGCACGGTCGTAGCCCTGGCCCTGATCCCGGAGGCCATCGCCTTCTCCATCATCGCCGGCGTCGATCCCAAGGTGGGGCTCTACGCCTCCTTCTGCATCGCCGTCATCATCGCCTTCACCGGCGGCCGCCCGGCCATGATCTCCGCCGCCACCGGCGCCATGGCCCTGCTGATGGTGACCCTGGTGCGCGAGCACGGCCTGCAATACCTGATGGCTGCTACCCTGCTCACTGGCCTGCTGCAGATCCTGGCCGGCTACCTGCGCCTCGGCGCCCTGATGCGCTTCGTCTCGCGCTCGGTGGTGACCGGCTTTGTCAACGCTCTGGCCATCCTCATCTTCATGGCCCAGTTGCCGGAGCTGACCAACGTCAGCTGGCAGGTCTACGCCATGACCGCAGCCGGGCTTGGCATCATCTACCTGTTCCCACGCCTGCCGCGCATCGGCACTTTGCTCCCCTCGCCGCTGCTGTGCATCGTGCTGCTCACCGCGGTGAGCGTCGGCCTCGGCCTCGAGGTGCGCACGGTCGGCGACATGGGCGCCCTGCCGGACACCCTGCCGGTCTTCATGTGGCCCGAGGTGCCCCTCAATCTCGAGACCCTGACCATCATCTTCCCCTACTCCGCCGCCCTGGCCGTGGTGGGGCTGCTCGAATCCCTGATGACCGCCGCCATCGTCGACGAGATGACCGGCACCCGCAGCGATCGCCACCGCGAGTGCAAGGGGCAGGGGCTGGCCAACATCGCCGCCGGCCTGATGGGCGGCATGGCGGGCTGCGCCATGATCGGCCAGTCGGTCATCAACGTGAAATCCGGTGGCCGCGGCCGCCTCTCCACCCTGGTGGCGGGGGCCCTGCTCATCGTCATGGTGGTGTTCCTGGACGAGTGGATCCGCCAGATCCCCATGGCCGCCCTGGTGGCGGTGATGATCATGGTATCCATCGGCACCTTCTCCTGGGGCTCAGTGCTGCGCATGCACAAGACGCCGCTGGCCACCAACCTGGTAATGCTGAGCACGGTGGCCGTGGTGGTAGTGACCCACAACCTGGCCCTCGGGGTGCTGACCGGGGTGCTGCTGGCCTGCCTCTTCTTCGCCCACAAGGTGGCGCGTACCCTGCTGGTGCACAGCGACAGCGAGCGCCACGGCGCCACCCGCACCTACCGGGTGCACGGCCAGGTCTTCTTCGCCAGCACAGAGCAGTTCTGCGCCGGCTTTGACACAGGTGAATCCCTCGAGCGGGTGGTGATCGACTTAAGTGACGCCCACTTCTGGGATCTCAGCGCCGCCGAGGCCCTGACCACGGTGCGCCGCCGCTTCGAGGCTGCCGGCACCGAAGTGCAGCTGACAGGCGTGAGCGACGCCAGCGCAGCCCTGCTCGGCCGCTTTGCCCCGGCGACCTGACCGAACGCCGCTTCTGGAACCAAACGCCCATAAAAAAGGCCAGCCCCCTGGGGCTGGCCTTTTGCATCTCTACAGACTTACATCTGGTCGACCATGTCCTGGGCGAACTGGGAGCAGGAGCGCAGGGTGGCCCCTTCCATCAGACGCTCGAAGTCATAGGTGACGGTCTTGTTGCGGATCGCCGCTTCCATCCCCTTGATGATGAGGTCGGCCGCCTCAACCCAGCCCATGTGGCGCAGCATCATCTCGGCGGAGAGGATGAGAGAGCCCGGGTTGACCTTGTCCTGACCGGCGTATTTCGGCGCGGTACCGTGGGTCGCTTCGAACAGGGCGACGCCGTCGCCGATGTTGGCACCCGGCGCGATGCCGATACCGCCTACCTGAGCCGCCAGCGCGTCGGAGATGTAGTCGCCGTTGAGGTTCATACAGGCGATGACGTCATACTCGGCCGGGCGCAGCAGGATCTGTTGCAGGAAGGCGTCGGCGATGACGTCCTTGACCACGATGGTCTTGCCGGTTTTCGGGTTCTTGAAGGAGCACCAGGGGCCGCCGTCGATGAGCTGGGCATCGTACTCTTTCTGGGCCAGGGCGTAGCCCCAATCCTTGAAGGCACCTTCGGTGAACTTCATGATGTTGCCCTTGTGCACCAGGGTCACGGAGTCACGATCGTTGTCGATGGCATACTCGATGGCGGCACGGACCAGACGCTCGGTACCGGCCTTGGACATGGGCTTGATGCCGATGCCGCAGGTCTCGGGGAAGCGGATCTTCTTCACGCCCATCTCGTTTTGCAGGAAGGAAATCACCTTCTTGGCTTCATCGCTGTCGGCTTTCCACTCGATGCCGGCGTAGATGTCTTCGGCGTTCTCGCGGAAGATCACCATGTCGGTCAGATCAGGACGCTTGACCGGGCTCGGGGTGCCCTCGTAGTAACGGACCGGACGCAGGCAGATGTAGAGATCCAGCTCCTGGCGCAGGGCCACGTTGAGGGAGCGAATACCGCCGCCGACCGGGGTGGTCAGGGGGCCCTTGATGGCCACGCAGTATTCACGAATGAAATCCAGGGTTTCGGCCGGCAGCCAGGCACCTTCGCCATAGACATGAGTCGATTTCTCGCCGGTGTAGATCTCCATCCAGGCGATCTTGCGCTCGCCTTTGTAGGCTTTCTCGACCGCGGCATTCACCACATTCAACATGGCCGGGGTCACGTCCACGCCGATGCCATCCCCTTCGATAAACGGAATGATCGGATGGTTGGGAACCTGCAGCTTGCCGTTGGCATCGACTGTGATTTTCTGGCCCTGGGTCGGGATAACTACTTTGCTTTCCATCGGCATCTCCTAACTTCCGTTTGTTATCAATCTGTAAGTTGCGCGCGGCCATCTTAAGCCCATCCATTGGCAGAATCAAATGGCGAGCACGCATGTCAGACCATAGTCGCGCACTGGATCACAATGCGTCCATTCAGCCTGCTGCGGATCCGAAGCAGCCCCGCCGGCGCCTGAGCTGGGCAGGCTCCGGCGGCATCCCTGCTTATCCCGCCAGCCCCTCGGCCTGCCCCTGCGGCTGGCTGAGCGCCCGGTACTGGGAGGGGGTCAAGCCGGTCTTTTGCTTGAACACCCGGCAAAAATAGTTCACATCGCTGTAACCACAGCGGCTGGCCACCTCTTCGAGGCGAAAGCGGTATTTCTTGAGCATGAACTTGGCCCGATCGATGCGCACCCAGCTGATGTAATCGGCCAGGCGCATGTGCCCCTGCTCGCGAAACAGGTGCGACAGGTGGCTGGCCGAGACGTTGAAGCGATGGGCGATCGAATCCCGGCTGATGGGGCGGTGAAAGTTCTCCTGGATATAGATGCAGATCCCGTGAAACAGCTCGGCCCCCCGCGGCCGCTCGAAGGTCGACTCGGCCAGCAGCTGGCGCACGCTGGTGAGCAGCGCCTGCAGCAGGTGATTGTCGGTGGGGGAGCGCGCGGGATCCTCGGTCAGCACGTTCAGTGCCGCCAGTATGTGTTCGTTCACATGGCCGGCCCTGGCCATGATGCTGTGCTTTTGCACGTCAAAGAAATCGGGGTCTTCCCGCCGCTTGCTCACCAGACTGAAGCCAAGCTGGCGCTTGCCGAACAGCAGGCTCAGCACCGAGCAGTCGGTGGTCCAGAGCGGCTTGTTCCAGCCGTTGGGGGGGATGTAGAGCGCCTGCCCCGGGGCGATGCAGATCTCCTGGCAACCCTGCTCCCTGTCCCAGATCTGGTTGCGGTACTCGCCGCTGAACACCAGCTCGAGGCGGGGAAAGTTGACCTGATAGCTGAAACCGGGCGGCACCCCCTGATCCTGGGCAAACCAGATCTGGTCGAAGGGGGCCTGCTCGTGGAGGGCGCCATCGAGCAACTGGCTGAAGACAAGAGACATGCTGATCCTGATCAAGAGAGAGGCAAGCGGTTGCGGTGCCCGCGACCGCCCATGTTATAGTCCGGTCCACGGCAGCAATGCCACCCTTTTCTGCACCCGTTTTTCTGCACACCAAATGAGGCATCCCTTATGAGCAGTCGCGATCTGCCCTCTTTTTTGTCAATGCAAAATCCGATTCAAGGCTACGACTGGGGCAGCCATGACGCCCTCACCACCCTGTTCGGCATCCCCAATCCGGCGGGCAAGCCCCAGGCCGAACTGTGGATGGGTGCCCACCCCAACGGCTGCTCTGAGGTCATGCTGGCCGGGCAGGCGCAAAAGCTCTCGACCCTGATAGAGCGCGCCCCCGCCGCCGTGCTGGGCGAGGCCACCCAGGCCCGTTTCGGCAGCCTGCCGTTCCTGTTCAAGGTGCTGTGCGCCGAGAAGGCCCTCTCCATTCAGGTGCACCCGAGCAAGGCGCAGGCCGAAGCGGGCTTTGCCAAGGAAGAGGCCGCCGGCATTTCGCCCAAGGCCGCCAATCGCAATTACAAGGATCCCAACCACAAGCCCGAGCTGGTGTTTGCCCTCACCCCCTATCAGGCGATGAACGGTTTTCGCGCCATCCCGGCCATCCTGGCGCTGTTCGAACGGGTCAAGCTGCCCGCCCTTGCCGAGCTGGTCGCCGCCCTCGCCGCCAGCCAGAATGAAGCGGGTCTGCAGCACTTCTTCCACCAGCTGCTGGTGCTGGAAGGGGCGCGCAAGGAGGAGGCACTGGCGGGCCTGCTGGCCTTTGCCGCCACCCATCAGGATGAGGAGACCTTCGCTCTCATCACCAGCCTGGCCGCCCAGTACCCGGGGGATGTGGGGCTGTTCTCGCCGCTGCTGCTCAACGTAGTGACCCTGCAGCCCGGTCAGGCGATGTATCTGGACGCCTGCACCCCGCACGCCTATGTGCGCGGCACCGGCCTCGAGATCATGGCCAACTCCGACAACGTGCTGCGCGCCGGGCTCACCCCCAAGTACATAGACGTGGCCGAGCTGCTGGATTGCACCCGCTGCCTGCCCAAGCCGGACGACCAGATCCTGCTTGCCCCCCGCCAGGAAGGGGCGGTGCAGCACTTCGAGGTGCCGGTGCCGGACTTCACCTTCAGCGTCTATCCGGCGGGCGAGCACCAGCTCACCACTGCCAGCGCCGAGATCCTGTTTGCCATCGACGAGGCAGTGATCCTCAAGCGCGGTGACGACACCCTGCGCCTCGAGAAGGGTCAGTCCGCCTTCATCCCGGCCGCCACCGGCCGCTACCAGCTGCTGGCCGAGGGCCGGGTCGCCCGCGCCGGCAACCGCTGCTAAGCCGGTTCAAATCGAGCCATGACAACAAGGGCCATCCAGGATGGCCCTTGTTGTTGGCAGTGACCGCCACTGTCCACTTCCGCCTTTGCCGACTAATTTCTTGATGTGCGGCATAAAATCATCAGATCCTGCTGTCGCCCTCTGCCGGGTTGGCTATCATGCCCGTCTGGCTATCACACGCCTTGATACCCGCCGGAGCAGCACTGCCAGCCGGCCCCAGTTCAGGAAGAACATCATGAAAGGCTACTGTGGACTATCCGTTTTACTGCTGGCGCTGCTGGGCGGCCCGGTGCACGCCGCCTGCGACAAGGGGGTGGCGCTCAGGCTGGCCAAGGCGTTCTGGAGCGAGCACAAGGATTTCTATTACGCCGATCCGGCGCCGCTCAAGGCGCTGCTCACCCCCGACTTCTTTGCCGTGCTGAGCAGCGAGGCCGAGTGCAACGCCGACGGCGAGGTGTGTGCCATCGATGCAGACCCCTGGATCAACGCCCAGGATGGCGAGGTGAGCGAACCCGTCAGCTTCACCCTGGCCAAGGAGCAAGAGCAAGGGGTAACGGTCAGGATGCACTATCTGTTCGCCCTCTCCGACGCCCAGAAAGAGCCGCAGACCGTCAGCCTCCACTTTCAGAAGAGCGGCGACAACCGCTGCTACCTGATGGATGACTTCATCCCCCCTGGCGATGGCTCCCTCAAACAGCGCCTGCGCCAGTGGCAGAACCACAACGCCATCGAGTTGCAATAAAAAACCCCCGCCATACAGGCGGGGGTTTTGCATTCAGCCGGGCCACACGCATCAGCGCCGGGCCCATGGCGAGGTCACTCCTCTACCGCCTCCGACTGAGGCTCTTCAGTACGGATCTGCTGCAGCTCTTCGACCCTGGCCTGCCATTTGTCGTGGGCCTGTTTGCGCTCCTGTTGCTTGAACTCTTCGCGCATGGTGTCGATATTTTGGGCCAAATTTTCCATCAGGATGTCTCCTTACATCTGGGTGAACATGACAAGTAAAACGGGTTGACGGCACACTCCGCATCAAGGGCGTTGGCCTGTCGGTTCATCAAGTTTGACTTCCGGTTTGCCAAAACTGTCCAACTAAATAAACGATTGGATATGCACAAAGCAATCTAAAAAATGATTAAACGTCTCTCGTAAAACCATCTAAATGAGCTCAAAAGGCTCGCTTTCCGCTCCTGTGCATGAGATGTAAACCATTAAATATCAGTATCTTAAAGTGATCTCGTAGCGAGTTCACACGCCCTTTTCAAGGCGCCGATTATGCACTAATTTTTCACGCCCCGTGTTTTCGTCCCTTGCAGCCCCGCCACCATAAGCGCCGCCCAGAGCCAGGCAGCCGCTTTTGCCGAGCGGCTCACAGTTTTGCTGACCACGGGAGCACACAAATCTCCATCCTTCAGCCCACAAAGAGCAGACCACCCAACCGTCGACTGGTGATGAATTGCCCCCACACCAAGAATAATCATCTGTTTTTAAAGCTTTTTTTGTTCATCACCCGCGGTCTTTACTAACCGAACAAAATGCGAGCAGGGTCACAGGCAGGCGCCATCAACACAAAAATCCAGTAAAGGGCACATATGTCCGATTTCGGCCGAGGCACTTGGGAGAAACAATAGGCAGGTCAACCAGTTACACCACCGTTTTCAACAGGACCCGTTCCATTCGGACGGCACCAGCCAGGAGAGAACCATGCTCACCACCCTGATAGATGAAGGATTGATCTGCCTCGATCTTGCGGCCCGCGACAAGCAGGCGCTGTTTGTCGAACTGGCCGAGAGGCTCAAGGCCAGCGGCAAGATAGCCAGTCAGGAGCAGTTTGTGCGCGACCTCTGGGCGCGAGAGGCGCTCGACAACACCGGCTTCGAACAGGGGGTGGCCCTGCCCCACGCCAAGAGCGCGGCGGTGCGAGAGCCTGCCATCGTGGTCGGCATCAGCCGCCAGGGCATCGACTACGGCGCCGAGGATGGCGAGCCCTCCAAGCTGTTCTTCATGATTGCCTCCCCGGCCGGCGGCGCCAACCACCATATCGAGGTGCTGGCCGAGCTCTCCACCAAGCTGCTGGAACCCGGTTTCATCGCCAGCATGCAGGCGGCCACCAGCCACGCCGAGGTACTCGCCTTGCTGGCCGCACCAGGGCCGTCCGCAGCCCCGGCCGCCCCCGCCCAAGCGCAACCTGCCCAGCCGGCAGAGCCGCAGGAGCGCGGCATCAAGGCCCCGCTCAACACCCTCAAGCAGCATTTGCTGTTTGGCACCTCTCACATGATCCCCTTCATCGTCGCGGGGGGCGTGCTGCTGTCGCTGTCGGTGATGATCAGCGGCAAGGGCGCCGTGCCCGAGGCGGGCGTGCTCAAGGACATGGCCGACATGGGGATTGCCGGGCTCACCCTGTTTACCGCCGTGCTGGGCGGCTACATCGCCTACTCCATGGCGGACAAACCGGGCCTGGCCCCCGGCATGATCGGCTCCTGGATTGCCGTGCAGCAGTTTCACACCGGTTTTCTCGGCGCCATCCTGGTGGGCTTTATCGCCGGCCTCATCGTCAACCAGCTCAAACGCATCAAGCTGCCGGACTCCATGAGTTCGCTCGGCTCCATCTTCATCTATCCGCTGATCGGCACCTTCCTGGTGTGCGGCATCGTCATGTGGGTGATCGGCGCCCCCATCGCCGCCATGATGGAGGGGATGAATCACTGGCTCTCCGGCATGGCGGGTTCTGGCAAGGTGATGCTGGGGGCCATCCTCGGTGGCATGACCGCCTTTGACATGGGCGGCCCCATCAACAAGGTGGCCACCCTGTTCGCCCAGACCCAGGTCAACACCCAGCCCTGGCTGATGGGCGGGGTCGGCATCGCCATCTGCGTACCGCCGCTCGGCATGGCGCTGGCCACCCTGCTCTCCCCCAAGCGCTACAAGAAAGAGGAGCGTGAAGCGGGCAAGGCGGCCGCCATCATGGGCATGATCGGCATCAGCGAGGGGGCCATTCCGTTTGCCGCCGCCGACCCGGTGCGGGTCATCCCGGCCATCGTCGCAGGCGGCATCGTCGGCAACATCACCGGCTTTCTGATGCACAGCATCAACCACGCCCCCTGGGGTGGCTGGATCGTACTGCCGGTGGTGGAGGGCAAGATGGGCTATATCCTCGGCACCCTGCTCGGCGCCCTCACCACGGCCCTTATCGTCAACCTGCTGAAAAAGCCGGTCAGTGACACCGAAGAGAGCAGCGAGCGCCAGGAGGAGTACCAGATCATCGAGGCGGAAGGGGAAGCCGAGGTGCTGGCCATCACCGCCTGCCCCTCCGGCGTGGCCCACACCTTCCTGGCCGCCAAGAGCCTGCAAAAGGCGGCCGCCAAGGCCGGCATCAAGCTCAAAGTGGAAACCCAGGGCGCCAACGGCATCATCAACCGCATCAGCGCCAAGGACGTGGCAAACGCCCGCTGCGTCATCCTGGCCCACGATGTGGCCATCAAGAACAGGGAGCGCTTCGCCCATATCGAGGTCATCGATGTGAAGACCCGGGAGGCCATCCACAACCCGGAGGGGCTGCTGGCCCGCACCCGGCCGGGGCGTCAGGTGGCCTGATAACGGACTTGAGAGTACCTGCGACAGAAGGGGCCGAGGGCCCCTTCTTTTATCCCGGCATCAGGCAGCAAGCCCTTCGTCAGCCGCCCGAACGGGGATGGCGACCTCACCCACAGGATCGATAAGATAGGAGCCATATTGTGCCTTCCCCTGCCAGCCGGCCTGGCGACCACACATGGACGGAGCCTTGCACAGATGGATCTGACGGATGTACGGCTCACCCTGCCCCTGTGCCTCGCCCACCATCCCGAATGCGCCACCGACGATAGTGAAAACGCCAGCTGCTGTGCCTGCGGCAAGGTGCTGTTTCGCAGCCGTGTCATTCTCTGATCCAGGCCCCTTATCGCGTTTTTTCACCAAGGAGTTACATCATGGACCTCTTATGGCTGTTCAGCCTGCTTGCCCTTGCGGCCAGCCTCTATGCCATGCGTTTCTGGGACAGGCGCCACGCCCACCCCGACTGGCTGCGCCTGCCCACTCGCGCCGAGTACCTGAGCGCCCATCCCGAGTGTGCCTGCGGGGATACGCTCAGCGCCCGCTGCTGTGCCTGCGGCTCGGACAAGGTGCTCGGTCACCCCCAGACCGGCTGGTTTGATCACCGCTTTCGCCATACCTGCCTCGCCTGCGGCAAGGTGTTGTTTCGCACCGAAGAGCCACGCTAAATGGCCTCCCCAAATGCAACGAGCCGCCCTTGAGGCGGCCCGCTGATGGTGTCTCCCTTCCATTAATCCCTCAATAGTTCGGTGAGCGCGCCGATCAGGGCGTCAAGCCCCTGGTCAACCTTCGAGCGTGGGCAGCCGACGTTGAGGCGGATATAGCCTGTGCCTTCGGGGCCATAGGTGTCGCCGCGCATGATGGCGACCCGGTATTTCTCCACCAGCAAGGCTTGCAGCGCATCCATCCGCTCGGTGGTGTCGATGCCGAGGCCGTTCAAGTCAATCCAGGCGAGATAGGTTCCCTCGGGCACCCGATAGTCAATGGCGGGGAAGGCGGCGTTGAGCCGCGCCGCCACATGAGCGAGATTGCCGTGCAGATAGCTTTTCAGGGCATCGAGCCAGGCGGCGCCGTCCCGATAGGCGCTGATATGGGCCAGCACCCCGAGAATGGAGGGCGATGAGAGGCCATGGGCCGCCTTGAGCCGCTGCAGATAGGCGGCCCGCGCCCCAGCGTTGGCGATAAAGGCATAGGCGCCGCCAAGGGCCGGAATATTGAAGGATTTGGAGCCCGAGCTCACCAGTGCCCAGCTGTCATCCGGCGCCACCTCGCTCCACGGCAGGTAGCGGGCAAAGCTCACATCCATATGGATGTCGTCCGAGATGACCTTGACCCCGTGACGCTGGCAAATGTCGGCCATCCGGCCCAGTTCATCCCGCGTCCAGACCCGGCCGGTGGGGTTGTGGGGGCTGCAGAGCAGCAAAATCCGGCAATCAGGGCGGGCCGCTTGCTGCTCGAAACATTCCCAGTCGATCTGGTAACTCCCCTCTGCTTTTTTGAGCGGGCAAGGCAGCAGCACCCGGTCGTTGGCGGCCAGCATATTGCCGAAGGCGTCGTAGGCCGGGGTGTGCACCAGCACTCCCTCACCCGGCGCCGACCAGAGGCTCACCAGCTGGGCAATCACATAGATGACCGAAGGGCCGTAAACCAGCGTCTCGGGGTCGAGGCTCGCGCCGTAGCGGTGGGCAAACCAGTTGCTCACCGCCCCCTTGAAGTCGTCGTGATTCCAGCGGCTGTAGCCAAATACCCCGTGCTCAAGGCGGGTTGCCAGGGTCTGGCAAATGCAGGGGGCGGTCTCGACATCCATGTCGGAGATGGTAAAGGGGAGCAGGTCGGCATGGCCAAAACGGTCGGCGACATAGTCCCACTGGGTGCAGTAGGTGCCGTGGCGGTCGACCACGCGGTCGAAGTCATAAATATCGTGCATGAAGTTTCTCCCTCCATAAACAGGAGACATATTTGGAGAGGCAAACAAGGGGGGCTTGCGCCCCCCGTTCGGTTCTTATTGGCCGGTTCAGGCCCCCATCAGGCTCTGCAGCTGGTTTTTCACCAGATGTACCTGCGGGCCGATCACCACCTGCAGGTTGTGCTCGTCGAGCTTGATCACCCCGATGGCGCCGTTCGCTTTCAATACCTTGTCATCGACCCGGCTCATGTCCTGCACCGACATCCGCAGGCGGGTGATGCAGTTATCGAGCGCCAGAATGTTATCGGCGCCGCCCAGGGCGTTGAGGATGATTTCACCGTTGTAACCGCTGTTACCGGCCTTCTTGCCTGCGGGCTGGGCAGCCTCGCTGGTTTCGATTTCACGGCCAGGGGTTTTGAGGTTAAAGCGCACGATGGCGAAGCGGAACACGCTGTAGTAGATGGCAAACCAGATGGCGGCCGCGACCGGCACCAGATACCACTTGGTGGCGGTACCTTGCAGCACGCCGAACACCAGAAAATCGATGAGGTTGCCGTCGGTGTTGCCGATGGTGACGCCGAGCAGCCCCATGGTCATAAAGCCCAGACCCGTCAGGATGGCGTGAATGACGTAGAGCACCGGCGCCACGAACAGGAACAGGAACTCCAGCGGCTCGGTGATGCCGCCGATGACGCAGGCCACCACGCCGGAGACCAGCAGCGCCTTGATCTTGCCGCGATTTTCCGGGCGAGCGCAGTGATACATGGCGAGCGCCGCACCCGGCAGGCCGCCGAGGAAGGCAGGCATCTTGCCCTGGGAGAGGAAGGAGGTGGCAGAGACCGAGAAGCCGGTGGTGTCGGCGCAGGAGAGCTCGGCGTAGAAGATATTGAGGGCGCCGCTCACCTCGTGACCGCATACCAGCTGGGTGCCGCCCGCTTCGGTAAAGCGGATCAGCGCCACCAGAATGTGGTGCAGGCCGAGTGGCAGCAGCAGACGCTCACCGGTACCGAACAGGAAGGGGCCGAAGGGACCGGCGTGGGAGATGAGCGCCCCGATACCGTTGATGCCGGCAGCAAACCAGGGCCAGACGAACGGCACGACCAAGCCGACCACACCCAGCACCAGTGCGGTGATGATGGGCACGAAGCGGGCACCGCCGAAGAAGGCGAGCGCATCGGGCATCTTGTAGGTGTAGAAACGGGCATGGAGCTTCGCGACGATCACCCCGACGATGATGGCCCCCAGAATCCCGGTGTCGATGGAGCTGATACCGAGGATCGATTTCACCCCGTAGGCCTTCTCCGCCGCCGCGTCACCGATGACGTTGGCCACGGTCAGGTAGAAGTTGATGGAGAGGTTGAGCGCCGCATAGCCGACGAAACCGGCAAAGGCCGCAACCCCCTTCTCTTCTCGCGCCAGCCCGAGCGGAATGGCCACCGCAAACATCACCGGCAGGTAGATAAAGGCCACCAGCCCCACCTTGGTCATCCAGAGGAACAGTAGTTGCAGCACGGTATTGTCGAGGAAGGGCATGCTCTGCTTGACCGCATCGCTGGTGAGCGAGCTGCCGACACCGAGCAAAATGCCCGAGAAGGCCAGCAGGGCGACCGGCAACATAAAGGTCTTGCCGAGGCTCTGCAGGAACTCCCAGATGGTGGATTTGGCTTGAGGCTTGGCCATGAAACGGCTCCTTGTGAATAGACAGCAATGTCTGCGGCTGCCCTCCCCCGCTCGAGGCAATCTCGAAGCAAAAGGCGCGGGTCAGCATCAGGTTTTGCTGGATGATAAAACGTTTTATCAACTTACAAGTGCCGACATGATCACAGAATAAGGGGGCTGACTGGCAGCAGGATCCAAATTTGTGAGCCGGATCGGCCAGATGGTGATGTAACGTTTCACTTGGCAACCCAAGCAGGTATGCTGGGGCCTCTCTCTCAACTGTCCGTCGTCCATTCGCCCTATGTCGCCCAAATCCCTCTCTGCCAAAGCCACCAAGATCACCGATGTCGCCCAGCGGGCGGGAGTGTCGGTCACCACCGTCTCCATGGTGCTCAACGGCAAGGGGCGCATCTCCCCAGCCACCGCCGAGCGGGTGCAACAGGCGATAAAAGAGCTCGACTATGTGCCCAACAGCGCCGCCGCCAACCTGCGCAGCCAGCAATCCAATCTGGTGGGGCTGATCCTGCGCGACATCACCGACCCCTTCTATACCGAGGTAACCGCCGGGGTGAGCGAGGTGCTGGAGCAGCAGGGCTATCTGCTGTTTTTGACCCAGTGCGGCCACAGCCCGGAGCGGCTGCAGCAGAGCATCCACTCCCTGTCACGGCAGGGGGTGGCGGGCATCATCTTCAATCCGGTGCGCGGCGCGGCGGCCAAAACCCTGGAGACCCTGCTCGACTCCGAACTGCCGGTGGTGTGCGCCGCCCGCTCCTACTATCGGGATGACGTCGACTTTATCGGCCCCGACAACACCCACGCCGCCCAACAGGCCACCACCTATCTGATCGAGCAGGGGCACCGCCATATCGCCTACGTCGGCGGGCGGGCCGACTCCCTCACCCGCGCCGAGCGCATCGGCGGCTACTGCGCCAGCCTGCTGCAATATGGCCTGCCCTTCAAACTGGAGTGGGTACTGGAGTGCGAGCGCACCCAGCGCAGCGCCGCCGACACCATCGCCCAGCTGCTGCACCAGCACCCCAAGGTGACCGCCGTGCTCTGCCACTACCCCGAGGTGGCGCTCGGCGCCATCTATGGCGTCGAGGCGAGCGGCCGCACCGTGGGCAAGGACAACTACATCGGCCAGCAGGTGGCCCTGCTCGGTTTTGACGACGTGGCAGAGGCCGAACTCACCTCCCCCGCCCTCACCTTCGTCAGCTCACCAGCCCGCGAAATCGGCCGTCAGGCGGCAAGACGACTGCTGACCCGGATGCAGCAACCAGAGCTCGCCCCCAACCGCCATATCATCACCCCCAACTTGCAGAAGCGGGCGTCGGCCTGAGTTGGCAAGGCAGGTCCGTCTGCAGCAGACCGAATTTGCCATATCGTCACCGCTCATCAGCAAACCGCAAAAACGGGCATCGGCTTGAGGCCCCCTGTTGCGGCGCCAGGCAAGGGGGTGTTGTGGTCAAGCAGAAAAGCGCGGGCGCAAAAATGTGAGCCTGCTCACTGGGTTGGCAAGGAGATATTGAGAGCCAAGTGGAGAGGAATATGATGGGCACCCACTCTCTTCACGAGCCCCTGTATGAGCAACCCGCACGGCCAGAACCCGCCGAGTGAAATCCATCGCTGTGACAAATGCCGGGAGCGCACCCGCCATATCGTGGTGCTGGTCGCCCGCGATCACACTCAGGACATCATGCCCAAGGATCCGCGCAAAGCCTTCTGGCAAGCTTTTACTTCCAGCAGTATCACCAACTGGGCGTTTGGCGAAACGCTGGCTTACCAGGCCACCCATGTAAAGCACCTGATTTGCGAGCGCTGCGGCGAGAAGTTTCTGGAATATTGAGGCCCAGAAGACGGCGCCCCCGGACAGTCAGAGCGAGATAAAAGAGAAATAAAGATGACCTTTGTCGAGATGGCCCCCGGTCAACTGCCGCTGGCGCTGCTGCTGGAGGCCGATCCCGCAGAGCAGCGCATTGCCACCTATCTGTCCGGCGCCTGGGGCTTTGCCGCCCTGGCGGGCAACGAGGTAGTGGGCGCCTGTGTGGCGGGTCTGGTGGGGGAGCAAACGGCCGAGATCTTCAATATCTCCGTTGCCCCCAATCGCCAGCGGCAAGGCATCGGCTCCGGCCTGCTGCGCTTCGTGCTGATCAGCCTGGCCGGGAAAGGGGTACACCGCGTCGAGCTCGGTACCGGCAGCTTCGGCCACCAGCTCACCTATTACCAGCGCCACGGCTTTCGCGTGGATGGCGTCATCAAGGATCACTTCCTTATCCACTATCCGGAGCCCTTGATGGAGCACGGTATCCAGCACAAGGATATGCTGCGGCTTTCACTGATGCTGGAACCCAATAACCCGCTCCATAGCGGCCAGTAACCCGTTGCTACCGGTGGGCGGCAGCCAACACATCATCCTTACCAAGCAATTTATTGATCTGTGGCTGGTTTTTATCAGCCTCTTGTTTTGCCACCCAGTCACCTTGGTTAAGATGTCCACTTGGCAACCATTCTTGCAGAGACACATCTGTGCAGCCGTTTCGCCATCCACCACATCGCCGGATGACCGCAGCAGGCTGGAGGCTGTAATCCACGGGCGGTAGCGTGGGGTTTGGCCTCTCTATACAGCTCAATATACAAGTGGTCGAAGCGTAGAAACTGGTGCTGACACAAGAAATCACACCGCTTATTTTCTTTAGCCAGAATGTAGATGATTTCAATAATTGTGATATTTATCGTCATTTCCAAGGACGATTGAAGTCGATGTTAATTTTTAAACAACAATTTTTTGGCGATTAAACCACCAACACAAATTAAGATGATACTGTGGCAGACTATATAAACAAAAACATTCTTAGCCAGGCTTACATTCATGTTGAGCCGAGAGGAATGGAAACAGATGAGCAGTTAGAATTATTCAAGGAAAATTTAAGAAGGTTTTCCTTAACTCGCACTGAGTTCTTTTTATCTGAAGGTCTTGATATCAATATTGAGTTTGAAGATGGCTCAATAAAAGCTCGTGTAACTGTGATTGGCACACTAATGCTTCTACTTCAAGGCATTAGTTCTTATAAAGATTTCAGAGAGGGCCTTCAACTTCTGTATTCTGATGCAAAATGGTTATCGGATGCCATCATATCGGAATCTTTATATCAAACTAAGGCAAAACACCACGATGTAATCAGAGTGGAAGCTAGAACTGGAATTATTGGTTCCATTCATAAAGTATTTAATAAACTGGAAAGCATTAAACGCGGAGCAAAAGGAGCTATGCTCGCCACTGACATTGTAGATAAGATTGATGACGTGCAAGATGAAATATTAAAGTTAATGGATAATATCTGTGATTTAGCTGATAAGGATTTGGTCGCAAAAGAATGCATTATTTTGGTTAAGGAGCTACCAGAAACACCTGTACCACCCAAAGATAAAGAAAATAAAATTTATGCTATCGACGAGTACAGACGCAAAAAATCAAATCTAATCGGCGAGATAGAAATCCATCTAATGGCTGATGAGTAAAATAAAATTATCTATAACGCAGATGTGCGGTGATACCAAATTTGACCATAAATCCTGATAGCCCGTAGGTTCGAATAGCGAAGCGTATTCGGACATTCGCGTCATCACCTCTACTTTCCAGCCTCCAGATATCTGTTCCAGAAAAGAGCACTCAAAGATGAAACGAATTCTGATTATTGGCAACTCGGGATCGGGCAAGAGCGGGTTGGCGGCTCGATGGGCTGAGCGGTTGACTATCCACGAGGTCAATCTGGATGTACAGATCTAGTTATCACCTGACACCGGCCTCAAACCGGTGTCTTGTTTACGCTACTTTAGTGCGCACTTCCTTC